>NZ_JAUBOR010000011.1:0-25952 GCF_036700305.1 Microcoleus sp. Z1_A1 | reverse complement strand
CCGAAAAGTAGAATCTGTAGGGGCGGGTTCACCCATAAATTTTGCCACCCATCAATAATCTCGATAAACCCGCCCCCCAACTCAAAGACGATATAATTGACATATGAGTAAAAGTCGATTATTGTAGGCGACTAATATTCTCTTTTGTCCTTCAAAAACAGTTATTAATAGTGAAACTGCCCAATGGTCATCTAGCAGATTTAGGCAATAAAATAGAAGAATATTCTCTAAATCCGAATCATCAAGAAGGAAAAAATAAAGCTGTTTTGTTTGCCAGTAAGTTAGGCATTACCCTAAAAAATGCTGAAAGGCTCAAACAGGCTTTAAAAGAAGCTGCTATCAACGAAGATGTTGTTATTCAAAAAAACAATGAATACGGAACACATTACAACATGAAATTTTTGCTGAAAACCGAAGTAGGTGAATCTCTGATTCTAGCAGCTTGGATCGTCCGCTTAGGTGAAAGTTTCCCTAGATTAACAAGTTGTTATCCCGTCAAAAAGTGAGGTAAAAACAATGAAAACAATTAAAGACCTAGATATTGTTGCTTTAACTGAAGATTTAGACGCCACCCATTTTGAAACAAAACAAATCATTAAATTATATAAAGGACAAGTAGGAACAGTCGTGATGGAATTTGATGGCAGTGCTTTTGAGGTAGAATTTTCTCATCAAGATGGCACAACTTATGCAATGGAAACAATTCCCGCCACAAAATTAATGCTTTTACACTATGAGTTAGTAGAATCTGTAGGGGCAGTTACCCGATGAATTTTGCCACCAATAATCTTTATCAACTCGCCCCTACATATTGGTACAAATGATTTAGGCTCATTATAAAAAATCCCGCAAACATATCGTTTGCGGGATTTAGTAGGCAGGAAACTTGTAGCGAATACTGTTACTAAGCTCGGTCTACAATCTCTTTTGCTTTATCTTTGAGGTCTTCTTTCAGGTGAATTGCTGATGCTTCATCCTGCTTGGCTTGACCTTCTAATTTATCTTTCTGATTGCCTGTAACTTCGCTAACAGCTTCTTGGATTTTGCCTTCAATATTCTTCGCTGTGGCTTCGACTCTATTTTCAATGTTCATAATTTTTTATTCTAACTCTACAACTACTAATATATGATTTTCAAGTTGAGTCTGTATCTCTCTTTAGATAGATTTGTTATTACCTTTATTTCTAAGTTAAAGGTTCGATTGGAATTTCCACAAGTTTGTTTCTGGAGGAAAAACCGGATTTAATGCCGATCGCAGATTTCGGCACTTTAAACTTTTTCGCCAACAGCATGATTAATTCTTGGTTTGCTTTACCCTCCACAGGCGGCGATTTGAGATGTACCGTGAGGCTGCCGTCGGGTTGTTCTGCGATGCTTTGCTGTTTGGAATTCGGTTTTACTTTGACTGTGAAAATTTTCATGTGGCTAATAACTAATAACTGATGACTAATGACTAATAAGGAATGAGAATTAAATAACTTCCACTCTTGAAAGTGGGATGGGCGTCCCGCCCGTCCACTCATGACGGGCGGGACGCCCATCCCACAATAACAATTAAAATTGTAAGTTATTTAATTCGCGATCCTAACTAATGACTAATGACTAATGACTATCTGAATGTTCGATCTTCGTTCCCAAAACTTTCAGGAATTCAGCCAACCAGTTAGGATGTGCGGGCCACGCGGGGGCGGTGACTAAATTGCCATCGACTACGGCTTCGGTAACGGGAACTTCTGTATATTTGCCGCCGGCCCGGAGTACGTCAGGGCTGCAAGCGGGGTATGCGGTGCACCGTTTGCCTTCGAGTACGCCGGCGGCGGTTAGAACCTGTAAGCCGTGACATATAGATGCGATCGGCTTTTTGCTGTTGGCAAAGTAGCGGGTAATTTGCAGCACTTGTTCGTTGAGGCGGATGTATTCTGGGGCCCGTCCTCCGGGGATAACCAAAGCGTCGTAGTCGGCCGGGTTGATTTCGTCAAAAGTCGCGTTTAAAGTGAAGTTGTGACCGGGTTTTTCGCTGTAGGTTTGATCGCCTTCAAAGTCGTGAATTGCGGTGCGAATTGTTTGGCCTGCAGCTTTTTCCGGGCAGATGGCGTGGACGGTGTGACCTACCATTTGCAGGGCTTGGAAGGGAACCATTACTTCGTAGTCTTCTACAAAGTCGCCGACTAACATTAATATTTTTTTGACTGTCATGTTGACAACTCCTGTTATTTTGATTTGGTTAAATAGGATTAAAAAAAATGCGGGGCCGTTAAAAAGCTTGCCCCGCAAGCTATTCTGGAATCTAGAAACCGTTGCGTCCCCAAATGACCATTGAAATTGAGAAGGAGAACAGAACTAGCACCGAAACCCAACCGAGTGACAAAATATCCATAGCTATTTATTGAACAAACTGTACAAAGTGACTTCAACCCTTATCATAAGTCAATTTGAGCCATTTTTGAAATGAGGGCGCTGTGAAGGATTCGTCAAATTTTAGTGCGGCTGAACGGGTAGAATCTTTGAAGGCAGGGAGTGTTGCTGCTTTGTCTTGTTTGCTGGGTTTTGGGGCGATCGCCCTTGGTAATAGCTTAATTCTGGCGGATAGGTTGGATTCTCTGGCGAGTTTGCAGGTAAGGGAAATTGACCTAAATTTTGCCTTCAGGGCGACTATCGCACTTTTGGGCGGTTTTTTGTTCGGCGTGACTTACCGCTATGCGATTCGCCGAGATGTTAACCCGCAGCTTAAATCTGGTGCGGTGTTGGCTTTTGGGTTGGTGCGGGCTTTTGGACAGTTGGATGCTGGATTGTTTTTTGAATCGGGGAAGATGCCCGCCCTACAGGAGTTATTGCCGTTTGCGGTTCGCGGTGTCGAGAGTGTGGTATTATTTGCGATCGCGGGTTTGGTTCTGGATTGGGCGATCGGGCGATCGTGGATTAAGCCTTTCGATTCTTGAGATTTGCCGTTGGTTGGGGACAGGTTTACGATCGCCCTCCGTCAAAAACTTGTAGGGGCGGGTTCACCAATAGTTTCAAAGGATACCCAAAGACTCAAAAACCCGCCCCCACCCCGCGCGATCGCCACCCAAGTGGGGGCGGGTTTACGAGATTATCGGTTTTAGGCAATTATTGTTGGTAAAACCCGCCCCTACAGATTTAATTCCTCAAATTCTGGATTGCCGTAAACCATCTGTTTATCTACCGCCGACAAAACTTTATTGTTAGCAGCATCAGAAACTAAACACTGACAAACTAGCTGCGCTACATCTGCCCGGTGAATAGTTCCAGCAACTCGACAATCTTCTGTTAAAATACCGTTGCCTGTTGCAGGTTCCGATTTGAGTCCGCCCGGACGAATTACTGTATAAATCATCCCGCTTTCTATCAAATGATTTTCGGCTTTTTCCTTTTCAATTAAAACCGGGCGCAAAGTTTCTAAAGCTTGGGGCGGCAAAGCGCCGACACTATTACCGCTGCCGATTGATGAAACTAAAATAAATTTTTGCACGCCTGCTTTGACCGCCGCATCAATCAAGTTTTTGTTGCCCAAATAATCGGCTCTTTCCCCATCTTTGGGCAAGCCCCCAATTGTGCTGATTACGGCATGAATTGAATCGCCACCAGCCATCGCAGCTTCCATAGCTGCTGCATCCAAAGCATCGCCAGTCACGACTTTGATGCCCATTGCTTCTAATTCGGTGCTGGTTGCGGGCGATCGCAAAAGTGCAGTTACTTGCATCTTTTGTGCTGTCAGACATTTGGCGATTTCTAAGCCGACGCCTCGACTAGCACCAGCTAAAAAAATGTGGGATTTCTCTGTCATATCAATTTTGTTAAGGGGTGCAGAAATTGGTTGTTTTGAATGTAGATTATACAACATTCCTCTGTCAATTGGTGAATCAATACTCCGGACTGTTTTTAAGCAGCCAAAGTACCATAAGACAAGACTGAAGGAAGCTTAGGATGGTTTAACATCAAATCCGGGTCTAAATCTAACTTGTCAATAAAGGTACAAAGTAGATGCTTAGGATCGCGAATTAAATAACTTACAATTTTAATTGTTATTGTGGGATGGGCCTAAGAGCCCGTCCTTTTTGGATGGGCTCTTAGGCCCATCCCACTTTCAAGAGTGGAAGTTATTTAATTCTCATTCCTAAGAAGCATCAGGTTGAGCGCCTCTGACACCTGTTTTGGCGTAGCTACAGTTGACCAGCAGTCTCATTTTTATACCTTTAGCAATGCCCAATAAATTGATTGAGATGACGATAACTCCGTTGTCATCAGCATGATCTGGCCCGACTGCTGCCATTTCAATCCTCAATAGTCCGTTGTAGTAGTAGGATTTTGCTCGATCGTACTCCGGCTGTTTAATAATTTCTATATATTCATCCCAAGTCGCTGTAATCCAGGTATCGGTTAGTAGTGGGGTTTGGAGTTGACCAAGAATTTCTTGATGGTACCCGCCACGTGATTTATCCGTGGAATCAATCCAAAATCTAAAATCTAAAATCCTCAAGCCCCCGAATTTATCTCGCGCAAGTCAATCCAAAATCTAAAATCTAAAATCTAAAATCGAATGACTCATCATTACCTCACCGGAAAAAATATTTGACTTTTGAGGGAAAACTTCTGAGTAGGGACGATCGCATTTTTACCATTCAGCAGTAAGGTACGCAGCGCGCACCTTACAAACTATTAACCTAGGACTATTCTGCCACTTCCTCAGATTCCGATTCTTCCGCCGATTCTTCACCAGCAGCCGGCACTAAAGCCACAGCTACGATGGAATCATCCTCATCTAACCGCTGCACCCGCACACCCGTTGCTGTGCGCGATTGAGTAGAAATTGCACTCACCGCCTGACGGATAATAATACCTCGGTTGGTAATGATCATCAATTCGTCATCTTCGTTGACAATTCGCAGGGCTGCTACCTGATCCTTACCCTTTTTCGACTTAAATTTAGTAGCCGTCAATCCTTTGCCTGCCCGTCTTTGTAGGCGGAATTGAGAAACAGGAACCCGCTTGCCGTAGCCGTTGGTGGTGATTACCAACACCGAAGGAACTTCGCTGCTAACTGTCGAAATTTCTTCAACCTCTTCGCCTTCAATTTCCTCTGCTTGCAATTCTAATTCTTCATCTTCCGTTTCCAATTCAGCACTTTCTGCCCCTTCAAATTCCGCTTCGTCCGTTTCTAATTGAGCAATATTAGCTCCCTCAAATTCGGAGTCTTCAGTTTCCAATTCAGCGATTTCGGCAACAATTGAACTGGGCAAAATGTCCATGCTAATCAACTCATCGCCCGATCGCAATTTCATTGATTTTACACCCCGCGTCGCGCGGCCGACTGGGCGCAACTGTTCGTGATTGGTGCGGAAATGAATTGCCATGCCTTGGCGCGTACCGATGATGATGCTGTCACCAACTTTTGCTCTCCGCACCCAGCGCAGTTGGTCGCCTTCTTCTAGAGAAATCGCGATTAATCCATTAGTGCGGATGTTGCCAAAAGCGGAAAGTGCGGTTTTCTTAATGTAGCCGCCGCGAGTCAGCATGACTAAGTATTCTTCGCTGGTGAATTCTGTGACTGACACCATAGAAGTGATTTTTTCTTCTATAGGAATCGGCAGCAGTTGCACCACGGGAGTGCCGCGGGCCGTCCGGGAACAGACGGGGATTTGATAAGCTTTGACAGAGTAAACTACGCCCCTGTCGCTGAAGAACAAAACGCTATCGTGATCGCAGCAGGAAAGGAAATGTTCTACTCCATCGTCTTCTTTCATTTTCGCGCCTGCTTTGCCGCGAGTAGCGCGACTTTGGGCCTCGAAAGTGCTGACTGGCATCCGCTTGATGTAGCCTTGCTCGGTGATCAGAATAATTGCTTGTTCGTTGGCAATTAAATCTCTTTCATCGATTTCTCCTTCGGCGTGTTCGATGACGCTGCGTCTAGGAGTGGCGATTTTGGTTTGGATTTCGACTGCTTCAAATTCGGCGATTTCTAAGATGCGTTCCCGGCGCGCTAAGATATCTTCCAAATCGGCTATTTTAGTTCGCAGTTCTTCGTGTTCTTGCTGGATTTTTTGCGCTTCTAATGCTGTCAAACGCCGGAGCTGCATTTGCAGAATTGCGTCGGATTGCTGTTCAGAAAGACCGTAATTATCCATCAATTCTTGTTTTGCTGCGGCGGAGTCGGCAGCGGCGCGAATTAGGTGAATAATTGCATCTAAGTTTTCTAAGGCAATTAATAAGCCTTGCAGAAGGTGGTCGCGTTCTTCTGCTTTGCGGAGTTCGTATTGAGTCCGGCGAGTAATTGTCTCAATGCGGAAGTCTAGGAAGACATTGAGGAATTGGGAGAGCGTAAGTAGTTGGGGTTCCCCATTTACTAGCGCTAACATATTGGCTCCAAAGTTGGCTTGGAGGGGTGTTTGTTTGTAGAGGTTGTTGAGGACGACGCGGGGATAGGCGTCGCGCTTGAGTTCGATCACGATCCGCATTCCGTCTCTATCGCTTTCGTCGCGAATGTCGGAAATTCCATCTAATCTTTTGTCGTTGACAAGTTCGGCAATTTTCTCAATTAGCCCTGCTTTGTTTGTTTGGTAAGGTAATTCGGTGATAATAATTGCTTCTTTGTCGGGGCGGCCGGGATGTTCGATGGTTTCAATGTTGGCGACTCCGCGCATTGTAATCGAACCGCGCCCGGTGGTGTAAGCATCGCGAATGCCGCCTCTACCGAGAATTTGCCCTCCGGTGGGAAAGTCCGGGCCGGGGATGTACTGCATCAATTCCAGGTCAGTAATGGCTGGATTGTGAATTAGCGCTACTAAACCGTCAATTATTTCGCCTAAATTGTGGGGCGGAATGTTGGTGGCCATCCCTACAGCAATCCCGGAGGAACCGTTGAGCAAAATTTGGGGGATGCGTGCCGGGAGTACGAGGGGTTCTTGCTGGGAACCGTCGAAGTTGTCGCCGAAATCAACTGTTTCCGAGTCGATGTCGCGCAGCATGGAGTCGCTAGTCAAGGCTGTGAGGCGACATTCGGTGTACCGCATGGCAGCGGGCGGGTCGTTGTCAACGGAGCCGAAGTTGCCGTGGCCGTTGATCAGGCGTTCCCGCATGGAGAAATCCTGAGCCATCCGCACCAGGGCGTCGTAAACCGCTGTATCTCCGTGCGGGTGATACTTGCCCAGCACCTCCCCCACGACGCGGGCGCATTTGCGGAAAGGTCGATCGGGAGTCAAGCCCAATTCGTTCATGGCGTAGAGAATGCGTCGGTGAACGGGCTTGAGACCGTCCCTGGCATCTGGTAGCGCCCGACCGACTATTACGCTCATGGCGTATTCCAAGTACGATCGGGACATCTCATTACCCAGATCCGTCGGGATTATCCGCGACTCAGAGGTGCTCATAGGTTGAAAAACTCCGTTAAAAATTTAAATTTGACCGCTATAAATCTCAAAAATGCGATAAAATCGGTTTGGATTCAGTAGAGCTGCCAAATATTGCCAATTACTCCTGAAATTATATCACAATTTGCCTTGGAATTTATGGGAAAGTTGCCAGAAAAATTAAGGGACGAAACCAGCACAATTGATAATTTGTCAGTTGGTGATTTTGTCAGCAGTTGGCAAAAGCTAAAAAGGTTTTTTTAGGCGATCGGGTTTCATGCTTTCGTGAGTTTTTTTGACGGCCATCTAAGAAATTAAAATGGTTACTCGATCGAAATTTTAATTTCACAAAACCGAAGGCCTTCTTAAAGCTAAGTAAAAATCTAAAATCTAAAATCTAAAATCTAAAATCAGCCGATGCTACCCGTCATCTACTCCGAAGATTTCTTGCTGCACAAGACTGGAATGCTTCACCCAGAGCGACCAGAACGTTTAACGGCGATCGTCAATGCTCTGAAAGCTGCTCCCTGGGCGGATCAAATTGAGTGGCAACTGCCCACCCCAGTGGCGCAGCGCGAACAACAACTGTTATCGGCTATCAAAAAAGTTCACTCGCAAAGATACATCAAAGAAATCGAACATTTGGCTCATCGGGGTGGCGGCTACCTCGACGGTGATACGCCGATTTCTGCTGAAAGTTACGACGTAGCGCTGCTAGCGGCGAGTGCTTGGCTCGATGGGGTCGATCGAGTGGTGGTTGCGGGGGAACCGGCTTTTGTACTGGCCCGGCCGCCGGGACACCACGCTGAAAACGCCCGCGCGATGGGTTTTTGCTTGTTTTCCAATGCTGCGATCGCCGCTCACTACGCCTTGGAACAGCCGGGAATCAACCGTGTCGCCATCCTCGACTGGGACGTACACCACGGCAACGGCACTCAATCTTTGGTGGAAAGCTGCCGGCAAATTGCCTACTGTTCCCTGCATCAATCTCCTTGCTATCCGGGAACGGGAGATGCCGAGGAGCGCGGTGCCTACGACAACGTGCTGAACATTCCCCTCTATCCCGGCAGTGGCATAGCTGAATACCTGAGCGCCTTTGAATCTCTTGTCGTGCCTTTTTTGTCCAAATTTGAACCGGATTTGTTGATTGTCAGCGCTGGTTATGACGCTACTGCGTCCGATCCGCTGGCGAGTATGACTCTGATGCCGTCAGATTTCGGTACTTTCACCGGATACTGCCTGCAACTCACCCGCCGCATAGCTTTTGGTTTGGAGGGGGGTTACGCACTGAAAGATTTGGCAGAGTCGGTTGTGGCGACTATTGACCGATGCCTCAATTAGCTGGAAAATTGGCATAGGGGAAAATAAGGTTGAGAAGCCATGAGGACGAGATGGAGAGTTTTTGAGGGCGATCGCGCTTGATGGTCTTTTTCCCTCTGACTTCTGACTTTTCCCCTCTGACTTTAGTGACAAGCATCACAAATTTAAGAGATCCAAGTCACTGCCGATCCAAGTCTCGGTCACAGATTTTTAGCCAAAAAATCACACCGTGTCAATGTTTTCGATCGCCTTTGAAGTCACTCCCAGAGTGCACAATAAAAATACAACAAGCCTGTTAAAATTTTATCTGTCTCAATCAACTAGGAGGTTTATCATGTCAGTATCCCAAATGACACTCGAAGAGTTATTTGGTCAGGTCATGTTCTCCAGCGTCGTGACTCGCCACGACCGGAGACAGCTCAGATCTGCACTCTTAGAAAGAACACTGAATGAAGATGAGTATGCCATCATCAACCGACTGCTGTACAACGTTCGCCGCGGTTGGGTAAAAATTGTCGATTAAAGACCTGGCAACCACTCTCTGTAAAGGAGTTAATACCATTTTCGATTTTCGATTTTCGATTAAAGAATTGGTGATGACTGATAACTATCGGGATTGAGAGCACGAGCCTACAGTTACATTTTTTGGGAACTCGTTACAAGTAGAACTTGCCAATTCGGGAAGTTTTTTGTGTTTAATAGTTGGCTCGAAAGTGTGATGTGTTTGACCAGTGTGTTAATTATCAAAATCTCGCTACACATCAGCCTATAGGTAGAGATAATTATAAAATAACAGGTTTCGGGTGCATCTCTACTTGTTGAAAACTTGTGAGTTTTGAGTTGTTAACTGAAAAGTTATAATTAACTCAAAACTCATAATTTTTTGGATTTGAGATGGGAGATTGGAGAGTGGGAAAACTGATGAATATCAGAGTTGAAAACCGCTATAAAGTTAATATTTTTTAAACTGGCATTAAGAATCAAAACTAGAAGCAGTTTCCGGTTGAGGAGGAGTGTGCGATCGTTACCAGCACAGCCAGTCGTATTGGTCGATCGACCATTCCGGCAATTTGAGCTCAGAAGTGTCAAAATATTAACAACCAGTTCATCCCCAAAATATATGGCTCCCGCCGTTTTAATTGAAAATCTTCAGAAACGCTACGGCACTGTAGAAGCCGTTAAAGATGTTTCCTTCAAGGTAGAACCGGGGGAAATATTTGGTTTGCTAGGCCCCAACGGTGCAGGCAAAACCACAACCCTGCGGGTACTTTGTACTTTGAGTGCGCCCGATAGCGGACGCATTGAAGTGTCTGGCATTTCTGCTGTCAGTCAGCCGAGAATTGCCAGACAAAGACTAGGCTATGTCGCCCAAGAAGTGGCTCTGGATAAGGTGCTGACGGGGCGGGAACTCCTGCAACTGCAAGCAGCGCTTTACCATTTGCCGCGCCCTAGGATTAAAGGGCGGATTGACGAAATGGTGAAACTCCTCGGTTTGGAGGAGTGGGAAAATAAAAAGACGGGCACTTATTCCGGCGGTATCCGCAAACGCTTGGATTTGGCTGCTGGATTGCTGCATCAGCCTGATGTTTTGGTGTTAGACGAACCGACTGTCGGGCTCGATATTGAAAGCCGGGTGGTAGTGTGGGATTTCCTGCGCCGCTTGCGAGAGGAAGGTACTACGGTTTTGATAACGAGTCACTATCTCGAAGAAGTTGACGCTTTGGCCGATCGCGTGGCGATTATTGACAAAGGAACGGTGATTGCTGAGGGTACGCCGGAGGAGTTGAAAAATCGGGTTGGGGGCGATCGGGTGACTTTGCGGATTCGGGAGTTTTCGCCGATGGAAGAAGCCGAAAAAGCTAAAAATCTGATGCAATCTTTGCCTTTTGTGCAGGAAGTAATTGTCAATACGGCTCAAGGAAATTCTCTCAATTTAGTAGTAACACCGCAAAGCGATGCGCTGGTGACTATTCAGCAAGCTTTAAAAGATGCGGGACTTCCTACTTTTGGGATTGCTCAATCTCGGCCGAGTTTGGATGATGTGTATTTGGCTGCGACTGGTAAGACTCTGTTGGATGCGGAGTTGGCTGCTGCTAGCAACCGCGATTTGAAGGCTGAGCAAAAACAGGCGATGCGATCGTAGTTTAGTTTAATAAACCTCTCCAATAATTATTGTGGAACAGGCATCTTGCCTGTTCGAGACGCTCTTTTCCTGAGCCCGTCAGGGGTTGAAACCCCTGCCTCAAAGCTAAAGTCCTCTCAAGAGGACTGAAGAAATCATTACTCATTAGTCCTCTTTAGAGGACTTTAGCTATTAGCCAGGGAATTAATTCCCTGGCGGTCTTTCGGTTGAAGCGAAAACCAATGAGCAATGCTTTATCCTTATCTTTTCGGCAGATTTGATATCATACATCCAACACTTGCTCTGCTGTCAATGCTAATTCGGGGAAAGTTCGAGATATAATTCGCTCAGTTCCTCGGTAAGCAGTCATTTGATAAACCCCATTTTCATCAAGTAGATAAACAAAAACAGTCGGTTCTTTCGGGTTGCCCAAATAGTTTCTGCTACCCAAAGCTAAATAATCGACAATCCAATATTCAGAAATTCCCAGCCGCTGATATTCATCCAGCTTGTCGATATAATCATCTTCCCAATTTGTTGAGACAACTTCTACAACTAATTGTGGTGGTTCAGTTAGGGCTGAGAGGGCGAAATGTTGAGATTTCCAGAGGGTTTTGTCTACTATTGTAACATCAGGATGGCGGCCTTGTTCTTTACCATTCGGGGTTAATGTCCTGACTACAATTCGGCCAGATACCCTGTAATTTAGGTTGAGTATTTTTACCTCGTCTTGGAACGTATTTTCAATAAAATCAGCTACATTTTCGTGGAGTCTGATTGTTGGTAATATTTTGACAATTTCTCCATTAACCAGTTCATAACGTCCGTCTTCATCTGGAAGTTGCTTGATGAATCGATCGAAAGTGAGCATTAGTTTAGGTTGGGTTTGAGTTGCGATCGTGGTTTACTCTCATTTAGCTAGATTAGGACTTACGCATGGTGGCCCAGAAACCGGGTTTTTTTACGAAATACTTAGTTACATACCGTAAATTAGGTAAAAAACCCGGTTTCTTTAATCGGAGCGTGTCCCGGACTATAGATATTTAAGACTATTCTGCAACCATTTTAACATACTGTTTTAACACAGGTGGAATCGTGAAAATGGTTTCTGTTTCACCGCTCAATTTTTCGATCATTCCCCGTCTGGCTAAAGATTGAATTGCTTTACATAATTCACGTTGTGAGCCTTGACATTTTGCCATCCATAGGGTAAACGAAACAGGCTCGATTTCATTACTAAGTTGCGAAATCGCCTGTTTTTCTATTTCCGACAACCGCTGATAGTGCTGCTGCAATATCGGTGTCAATTCATCGCTTAAAAATACTGGTTGATAGCTTAAATATTGAGAGACTCTACCGCCAAATAAGTTCTTAATGGTTGGAGCGACTAATTTTAACCACAGGGGATTACCTTGATAAAGGTTAATCAATTCCGGCCAGGCTTCTTCATCCAACAAACCCTTTTGTCTAAGAATTTCTGTTGCTGCTTCACCTAAACCAGTTAACTGCAATAAACGTACTGCTGAATTATCGTCGGTGAATGTGATGATGTCTGAGGGAGGTTCCCAACTATTGAGAATTAAGCAGCTATTGTGGGGAATTTCGCCGATGAGTTTAAATAGGGTTCCGTAGTTTTCATATCTGGGTTTGTAATTTCCTGCAAGTTGCCCGCTGCTGAGAATTTGCTGCACGTCATCGAGGATGATTAGACAGCGATTTTCGCGCAAATATTCGATTAGGATTGACAACTGAGCATCGATGTTGGCGGAAAAGTTAATTTCTGGTTGATTTGAGAGAAATTGAATGAGGGTTTTGAGGGTTGTTTCGAGGGGCGGAGAAGTGCGGAGACTGCGCCAGATGATGCGATCGAATTGAGTTTGAATTTGGGGGATGAGGTGACGGGCGATCGCACTTTTGCCGGTGCCTGCCATGCCTGTGATGGTGAGGAGGCGGCAGTTTTGCTCTAGAATCCAGGTTTCGAGGGCGGTGAGGGGTGAGTTGGGGTAGTTGTAGAAGGTTTTGAGCTCCGGTGCATCTCTTAAATCGAGTCGCGGTTTCTGTTGGGTGTCGTCTTCAGTTGAGGTTTGTGGTGGGGGTGAGTTTTGTGAAGTTTTGGGATGGTGCGAGGTTTCTGTGCAGACGTTTATATTCCCTTTGTGGACAAGGTTAAAATAACCAGAATTTGAAATTTTAGAGATTTCATATCTTTCCATTGTGGAGCTAAAATTGGATTTATTAACATCTTCCTCTAAGATTTTTGAAAGAATTTGCCATAACTTTGAGGCAATATTTCTGACATGGCGTTCAGTACAATGAACCTCTTTAGAAATTTCGGAGTATCTTTTACCTTGCCACGTTCCCCGTACTACTGCCTGTTGCCGATCGTCTAGGTGTTTGCCCGTCTTAGTGAACACCAAGCCATCGGCCAACCTTAAGAGTTCTTGAACATCCATTTATTGGGTAGGTGTAGGAAGTTTTATCTATTGTATCAGACTTTTTCTGACTTTTTCTGACTTTTTCTGACTTAGGAGGGCAAAATGTGACTTTTAACGGCTAGCTAATTTTATCAACTACTGGCAAATTGTGACATTCTCCTACTGGACAATACATAAAAATTAAAGTTAAACTTTTTAATGAGGGGCATTAAAGCAAGAAATTGCTTAAAATGTGGTTGCGTCCGTGAGCAAAGAAGTAAATAAAAAGGCTCATAAATTAGTTTTGCCCTTAGTTTTGACATGGGTAGGAGTGCCGATGTTAATCCGCCTGGGTTTGCTTTTTTATCAACCAGCTTTTTTAATAATTGCAAGAGGTTTAGGGGCTTTTCGCCTCGTGAAATGTTCGTAAAAATTTGGTAATTTTCAAAAGGATAAAAAATTATGTCTAGTGCATTATCCCTACCTCAAGCTAATTTAAAAATGGCTCTCTGGCAAGTCGATGCTGATGCAATGAGTAGCAGCGACTTGTATGTGTGGTTAAATGATATCGGCTTGCCGCATGAAGTCTCGATCCGGCTGCATGAACTTGCCACATACACGAAAAAAGCTGCTAACAAAGTTTTACTTATCGGCAAAATTCTCCTCATTAAAATCATAGAATTTGTCAAAGCGCATCCCCATTTAGCGATAGGGGTTGCTGTTGGTGTCGCTGTAAGAATTTTGGCAAGTTCGATACCATTTGTCGGCCCGTTATTAGAACCTTTGGCAACAGCGCTGGGTATCCCAATTGGTGCAATAGCCGGCCACCGACTCGATCGAGGCAAAGAGGTGTCTGATGGAATTATTGGAATTGTTCAAGAGATTATTGAGATTGCCAAAGATTTTTTTCAATTACTGATAGACGTTTTCAATACAATTTTCCGCAACGTCATCACTGCTTAACTGCCCAAATTAGCAAAAAGATTGAGGTCTAATATGTCTGCAAATAAAACGCCAACCAAAGAGCAAATTCTTAAGTCAATAGAGCAATTGGAAAAAAACCCACATGATAAATTAGGGATTTTAGCCGATATTGGCATTGGTGTGGTGGGGGCGGCCGGTGCTGGTGCGGCGGTGGCAGCTTTCGGTGGTATACCACTTCTATTTGGGTTAATAACCGTTGCACCTCCCGTAGGATTAGTTGTTGGCGGTGCAGCTTTAGGTGCTGCTGCTCTTGTAGGGGTAAAACGAATATTTGAGGGCAATTATAATGAGGGAAAACAAGAAGAAATGCTTAAAAACTTAAAAGAACAGCTAAGAGATGTTGAAGCCAAAGAAAGAGCCTCCAAGCTGGAAGACAGCGATAAAACTAAATTTATTGTTTCCTTGAAAGAACCCGTCAGGCTCGATTTAATTAGCCCGAAAGACGCTCAGGATTTAATTAGCGCCGTAGAAAGCGGTAAAATTGCAATCAAAGAGGCGATTAAAATGGTTGAGGATGTGGTTAAAGCTGCTAAACCATAACTGCCTTCTGACTGCGTAACCTGGGAATGCTAAGTTGTAAGTCTGCGATCGCCCTTACTTAAACCAAGTGCGATCGCTCTTTATAAGAGACTACTGATACTCTCATTCTTGCCATTCTCTATCTTCCTGGTAATGCTGCAACATTCCCTCAGCTTGTTTTGCTAGAATGATTCGCCTCTCTTCAAGCGGCAATTGCATAAATTCTCGGCGAGTGGGATAGTCGGCTAGTGTTGGTATTTCTAAATCTATATCAATATCTAATGGCTGTGCTTTTCCTGCGGAAATTTCCTTTTTGGCGCGCTGTGCAGCCACAATCAGCGATTGTTGTGTGTTCTCACAAGATAAATTCCACTCCTCTTCATCCCTTAATTATTCAAGATATTCTCGCAAATGTTCAACCACTTTGTCTTGAAGAGTTTCTGGCAAAGATTCCATGATTTTGACCAAAGTGGCGATCGCCCTTGATGACATAGCTTTATCCTCCTAGTAAATCAAGTTTTTATTTAGTATATTTGATGAGCTTATTCTCAATTTTAGACCGATCGCCCGCCCAGCACCACCAATACCTCCAGACTTGCTACTGTAAAGAGAGTTAGATTTAATCAACAAGCAATTATGAGCGGTACTGTTACATCCCCCAACAACCTCAACCAGCAGCGGCCACTCTCCATAGCATCCGCTGACACTTCCAGTTCCCTGCTGGGCGACTTCATCCAAGAAACACTCGCCTTAACCAAGCGCCTGTTTATTCAATTGCAGCGCCGCCCCTCGACGCTAGTTGCAGGCGTTATTCAGCCGCTGATGTGGTTGGTTTTGTTCGGAGCTCTGTTTGAAAATGCTCCCGCAGGCTTGTTCGGCGAAAGCCAAAATTACGGACAATTTCTCGGCGCTGGTGTAATCGTTTTTACTGCGTTTGCAGGGGCGCTGAATGCTGGTTTGCCGATTATGTTCGATCGCGAGTTCGGATTTCTCAACCGCTTGTTAGTCGCGCCGTTGGCTTCCAGATTTTCGATCGTCCTCGCTTCGGCTATTTTTATCGTCACCCTCAGCTTTATCCAAACCGGCACAATCGTTACAGCGGGGGCGTTTTTGGGCGCGGGATTCCCCGGAATTGCCGGACTTGGGGCGATCGCCCTGATCGTGCTGCTGCTAGTTTTGGGCGTCACCGGCTTGAGTCTGGGTTTAGCCTTCGCTCTTCCCGGTCACGTAGAATTAATAGCGGTAATTTTTGTTACTAACTTGCCCCTGTTATTTGCCAGCACAGCCCTCGCGCCGCTGTCATTTATGCCAGAGTGGCTGCAAGTTGTGGTGACTCTCAATCCTCTGAGTTATGCGATCGAACCCATCCGCTACCTGTACCTGCACAGCGATTGGTCGCTAGCGAGTGTCGTGATGCAGGCTCCTTGGGGTACTGTCACCTTTGGAGGAGCGCTATTAGTGCTGCTGGCGTTTGATTTGGTGGCGCTGCTGAGCATTCAACCGCTGCTGCGACGCCGGTTTGCTTAGGGCGATGTTTCACCTGCACCGTCAATTCTAGGATGCCTTTCGTCCTGTCAACTTAAGCTAAAACCGATAGTCCGTCAGGGGTTGAAACAACAGCCTCCAAGCGAAAGTCCTCTTGCATAGGACTAATGACTTCTTCAGTCCTCTTTCAGAGGACTTTCGCTATGAGACAGGGAATTCATTCCCTGGCGGACTGCCGGGTAAGCGATAGGACTAATGACTTCTTCAGTCCTCTTTCAGAGGACTTTCGCTATGAGACAGGGAATTCATTCCCTGGCGGACTCTTGGGTAAGCGAGAGGACTGGCGGACTAAAAGCTTAAGTTGACACGACGAAAGGCATTGCCCTGTCCTTAGCCCCAGCGAAGTAATATAATATTTAGTCACAAGTCAGAATATTGTTTAGATAGAATTGTTTTTTTGAAGATTCAACTAATAAATGATGAACACCAAAACTTCCAAATCCGGCAAATTGATGATTGGGATTGCTGCAAGCGCGATCGCATCCTGTGCTCTGTTCTCCCCTCAAGCAAGCTTCGCTCAAGCCAGCGGTTTAAATAATGCCCAACCGCTGCAAGACTTTCAAACTCAAGACAATACCGATCCATTTTCCGGCGACAGCAACGGAAGCGCAATCTTGGATTTAATTCACAGATCCAGATTGGGAGGCGGCCGCAGCATGGAAGAATTTACTACCGAACAGCGCCAAAATTTAAACGATGCGGCCGCAGAATTTCGGAACAAACAGCGCCTACTACTGGAAAAGCAAGCAGTACCTACACCAGGGGCGATCGCACCTACAGAAATTACCGCCCCTGTCCCTTAAATTGATTTCTTAGTCCGCGAAGGCGGACTTCGTTTGTCTAGCAGCGGTTTCAACCGCCAAGTTTTAATCTTTATTTATTAGTCCGCGTAGGCGGACTTCGTTTGTCTAGCAGCGGTTTCAACCGCCGAACGATCTAAAAACCATCCCCCTTAATCCCGTTCCAACCACGCCCGCATTTTACCCGGATTAAGCAAACCGTAAGGATCGACCAACTCTTTAAACTGCAACTGTTCCACATTAATACTTTTCATCCCTCCATCTTCCAATATATAAGTGTGAGGATTAGCAATCAGTGCGCCTTGCTCTTCATGATAGCGAATAATTTCATTGAGCCGTGATTCCGTAGTGTAGCGAACTATTTGCAAAGCCGCAGCGATCGCCCTGCCATTCATCCGCAAAAACTCCAAGTGCATCATCACCTCATCCCCATAATAATTATACAGTTCCTCAATCAATTTCAAACCTTTATCTGCGGGAAAAAGCGTCTGCAAATAAGTCAGAGACGGGTCAGCGCTGCGAGCGTGTAGAGTTGTATGATTCCAAGTAAATTCAGCAATGGCTGCACCTTTGCTCGCTGCTTGCGCGTTTTTTTGATAGCAAATTGTGCCGCCATATTCGCCCACCAAATCTTGCAGCGGTTCCAGACAAGATTCAGCTACCATTAACAAAGCGCAGTGCTTACCTTCAGGAATCGCCTCGCGGAAAGCAGCAAAATAAGCAGGAATCGGCCAAGCACAAACACAAATTAGTTTTTTGATAATTCCGTCAGCATCGCCCAAAGCTTGACCGAAGTTTGCCGAGGTCATAAAATCGTCAAAAGCGACGATGATTTCCGCCCAAGCATAAGCAGGGGCGAGGGGAATTTCTAACTCAGTAATAATCCCATTTGTGCCGTAAGCGTGATTGACTTTTTGCACTTCATCGCCGCGCAATTCGATGACGCGGGGATCGTCTTCCATTGTAACGACTCGAACCGCATGAAGATTTCCCCGATCGCGCAATTGCCCGTAAGTTATCGAACCAATTCCCCCGCTACCGCCGCCGATAAATCCCCCAATCGTTGCGGTGCGATAGGTTGAGGGAACCATCCGCAATTCCCAACCAGTTTCTCGCGCTTGTTTGTCGAAAACCGACATTTTTACCCCCGGTTCTACGCAAGCTAAACCCGGTTTTATCCAGCGGATACTGTTCATTTTGCTGGTATCTAAAATGACGCCGCCCTTGAGGGGAATGCACTGCCCGTAATTGCCGGTTCCTGCACCTCTGACAGTTAGCGGAATTTTGAATTTGACGCAGGCGGCTGCAATCCGCAAAACTTCGGCTTCGCTGGCGGGACGAACTACTAAATCTCCTGTTTTATCACTTAAGAGAGGTTGCAAAACAGGACTGAAGTGATAATAGTCTTGAGATAGCTTGACAACTTGCGCGCGATCGCTAATTATTTCAATTCCCGATAGTTCCGAAGAAAAAGCATCCCAGTCAATACTTTGAATCGCAGTTGCAGTCATTTTTTTTCCTCAATCCTGACAGTATTATATATTTTATAAAAGCCAGTAGGGTGCGTCAGACGCAAACCCTAATTATTTCGCGCACATCCTCAGCCTGACGCACCTTACAAGTCGATTGAATCGCGACAATTGCCTCCAAGACTGCTTTTTTCAATTAACAAATCCCCCAAACACCGCCATACCGTAGTATTTCCAAGGCACTGCAACAGTGTCAAATCTAGCTTTTACCAGCATTTCCAACTGTGCCGAAAGTGTAGCTAGGCGATCGGGATTAGAATATCCGTAAGAGACACTCTTCCCCACATTTGCGCGAATTTGTGCTAATGTTTCCCCCTGACTTAGCGCCCAATCTTCTCGCGCCGCTTGATAAATATCTTTCATTGCTGCTGATTCTGCTAAAAGAGGATCGGCATTCCAAAAACAGCCACCAGCATTTAAACTTTCGCGAATCCGTTGAAACAATTTTAACTTAATGTCATCCTCAAGATGATGAATTGCCAGAGATGAAATGCAAGCATTGAATTTATCGCCCAAGCCTGAGAAATTTGGATTGTTTGCCCATTCTCCAAAATCCATTTCTATGCCAGTCCACCGGGCTGCGTATCCTGCAGACTCAATTTTGGCGCGGGCAAAATCAAGCATTCGCGGCGAGTAATCGACAGCAACTATTTCCGCAGACGGGTAGAGTTTGAGAACTTTTAAAGTGAGTTCCCCCGTACCGCAGCCTAGTTCTAAAATGCCGTCGTTTGTATTAGCAATGCAGCCTGCTAATACATCCAGCATTTCGTCATATTTAGGTAAAAGTCGCCGAATGCCGGTATCAAAATTGGCAGTATTGACGAAAACTTCTCCCGGAAAAATTTCGTTGCGCCCAGGTGAGGCAGTAGAGTCAGAATTCACGATCGTCAACCATAGACTACAATTGCTATCCTAACTGAAATAGAGCAAAAAGTGCGGAAGTAGGGACAAGCCACTGCCCTGTCCTTACCCGATCATCTGTACTTCACTCAACACAAAACCGCTATATAGTTATGCGTATTTTTACGGATAAGCCAAACACTCGTGGTAAACAATAATTAACCGAAAGCATCCACGATACCCGCCACGTGATTCATCTGTCCAGAAATAAAAAACCTGTATCCGATGAAACTTGCCGAACGTATTTATCTCGCGCAAGTCAATGCTTCAATTCTTTAATGTAAAATCAAAAATCAAAAATCAAAAATCGATTGATCCTCCGTTACAGCCAGAGAGTCTTGCTTTACCCCGGACGCCAGCAAAAAACTTTGAACAAGCAGTGTTATGTTAGTAGTGAATAAATTGAAATAAAGATTAAACCTCAGACTTGAGGATACCATGCGCCAATTGATTTCTCGCAGTCGGGCTGCCATCAGCCAATTAGTTTACAAACAAATTCTCCTTGCTTTGACAATTTTATTTGGTGTCGGCGTAGGGAGAGCGATGGCAAGTATGTCTGAGCTTTCCTCCATCCTGACGGGATTGCAGGCGCGATTCAAGTCACACAATCAACTTACGATATCTTGCAAAATAAGTATCTGTTTGAAAACAGAGGAATTATTCACATCAAAGGCAAGGGCTATATGAATACTTATCTGCTTGCAGGCAGGCTAGTCAGCGCCGTTTCGGTTTAATTTGTTTATTATATTATGAAGGGGTCTGCTAGTTAGTCGAGAGCGATCAGTCATTAGTCAGCAGCAAGCAGCCAAGAACTAACAGTTAGTCGCTGCTGACTGCTGACGGCGGACTATTACAGGAATTACACAGGGGATGTGAGAACCCGGTTTCTGCGCGGTTGCTTCGTTGACAACCCAAAATTGATTACCAGAAACCCGGTTTTTTTCCTATGTCCTACATTAGCCATTTGCCAAATAGTAAATTTTATGCCCTTGCCGATTTTATCATTCTTGAAATTTTTCCAATCTCGCTTGTCTAGGCAAATAGCTTTGTGGGTATTTGCTAGCATTCTTGTCATAGAAGGAATTATTTTAGTTCCCTCTTATTTTCGACGAGAAAATGAACTTTTAAGCCAACTGGAACAGGTATCTCGGGCGACTGTTGATTCCCTAGAGTTTGTGCTCCAACAAGATATTTCCGATCGCACTTTATTGCAAGAAGAAGTAAAAAATATTACTAAGGATTCTCAAGTAGTCTTAGGACTATCTATTTACCAAACTAACGGTGAACTAATATATACACTTGGCGAACCCCCAGAAATCAGTTTAGAGCAACTAAAAGAATCTCGCATAGTTCACAATCACAATTTCGATGGCAAGAGGTACGATATTGCTTGGACGGAGCGACATTTGGGAGGCGATTACATCTTAATTGTTCGCCACGATGCTTCCACAGTCCAGCCGGAACTCTACGCATTTATCGGACGGATTGCTGTTCTAGTCATCATTATATCAGCCTTTGTCACTTCTGTGACTATGTTGTTTTTAGGGCTGACAGTAATTTCACCTATCTTGAGATTGCGCGATGACTTGATCGCTGCTGGAGACGCTTTGAGCAAAGATCGAGAACAACCTGATTTCTACTCTCTGTCTGTCAAGCGGGATGACGAGTTGGGAGAACTCATGGTCGCCTTCAATCAAATGTTTCACCGAGTATACCAGGAAATTGCACAGCGGAAACAAGCTGAGGAAGTATTGCGCGCCGAACAAGAAAAGTCGGAACGTTTATTACTAAATATATTACCAGTAATGATTGCCGATCGCCTAAAACAAGGTCAGATAAATATTGCGGACGGATTTGCCGAAGTTACGGTTTTGTTTGCTGATATTGTGGGCTTTACCGAAATATCTTCGCGCACATCTCCTGAAGAATTAGTCGAGTTGCTTAACAAAATATTTTCATCTTTCGATCGCTTAAGCGAACAATACGGCTTAGAAAAAATTAAGACGATCGGCGACAATTATATGGTAGCAGGCGGTTTGCCGCTTCCCTGTACAAATCACGCCGAATCTATTGCCGAAATGGCCCTGGAAATGCAGCAAGAAATTATGAAATTCCGCGACGAATGCGGTAAACCTCTCAATATCCGCATTGGCATTAATACTGGGCCTGTTGTAGCAGGTGTCATCGGCACTAAAAAGTTTATTTACGATTTGTGGGGAGATGCTGTAAATACAGCAAGCCGCATGGAATCTCAGGGACTTCCGGGTAAAATTCAAGTTAGCAACTCAACTTATGAATTGCTGTGCGATAAGTATTTGTTGGAAAAGCGCGGTAAAATTAATGTTAAAGGCAAAGGAGCTATGACAACTTATTTGCTGAAAGGTAGAAAATTGTAACTGACAATTTTAACCATCGCCCGCGAATAAGTGAGATGGCGGCAGACGTTACAGCGCAGCCGCCCTCGACACCAAACTAGATTTTTTTTTAACGAACCGCGAAGACGCTAAGGACAGGTAGGAAGAGAAGAAGAAATAATCAAAAATAAAAAGTTCATAAGGTCGTTATTATTGCTATATTAAAAGGCAGGTTAATATTAGTAATCGGGGCAAAAATGACTGCGAATCAGGAACAGAATTCTTCAAATTCACCGATTTGGCAGCCCTTCACGCAAATGAAAACGGCTGCCCCGCCACTGAAGGTAATTCGCGGCAAAGGAGCGGTGCTGGAATTAGCAGACGGGCGGCAAATTCTCGACTGCATTTCTAGTTGGTGGGTGACAGTTCACGGGCACAGCCATCCGGTTCTCGCTGAGGCTCTTTACGAACAAGCCCAAAAGTTAGAACACGTAATTTTTGCCGGATTTACTCACGAACCTGCCCAGAAACTTGCGAATAAATTGCTAACTCATACGCCTGCTTCTTTAACGCGGATTTTCTTTTCTGATAACGGCTCGACTGCTGTTGAAGTTGCTCTGAAAATGGCATTTCAATATTGGCAAAATATCGGAGAAACTAATCGCACTAGCTTTATTAGTTTTGAGGGAGGTTATCACGGCGATACTGTGGGCGCGATGTCGGCTGGCAGAAGTTCGCTGTGGTGGGAATCTTTTGCACCTTTAATGTTTGCTGGGGATGTTGTTCCTTTTCCCGCGACTTTTGACGGCGATGAGGAGGTGGAAAGCAAGGAGGCGGCGAGTTTAGAGAAGTTGGAGTTTTTGTTAAAGCAGGGCGGCTATGCGGGAATTTTTATCGAACCTTTGGTGCAAGGTTCTGGGGGGATGCGAATGTGCCGCCCTGAGTTTTTGCAGGCGATCGCACAACTTGCCCGCCAGTTTAATGTATTGTTGATTTACGATGAAGTAATGACGGGTTTTGGGCGCACGGGCGAACTGTTTGCCTCGGTTAAATCTGCAACTTCACCGGATATCCTGTGTTTGTCTAAAGGATTGTCTGGTGGCTGTTTGCCAATTGCTGTCACAATGGCATCGGAGGATATTTATCAAGCTTTCTGGCGAGATGAATGGGACAAAGCTTTTTTTCACGGTCATTCTTACACCGGAAATCCCTTAGCTTGTGCGGTGAGTGTAGCATCCTTGGAGCTTTTGGAGCAAAACCCAAATGTGTATCAAGGGATGGAAAAACTCCACCACAAATATCTGAATCAATGGCTGAGAAATCATCCTAAACTAGAACGGATTCGGACTTGTGGCACCATCGTAGCAATGGATGTGAAAACGGAAAGCGATTCCGGTTATTTTAATGACATTGCTCCTGTATTGAAAGCCAGATTTCTCGAAGCGGGGTTTTTGCTCCGCCCCTTGGGAAATACGCTTTACTTGATGCCTCCCTACTGCATTTCTCCTGATGAACTAGAATCGATTTATCGGGTGATTCGTCAGGTTTTGGATACTCTGTAAACCCTTTAATTTTAGTAATGAATTTACCCAATTGGAACGATTTGGCTGACGACGCGCTGGCGGGCAAATGTCTCTCTCGCGAGCAATCTTTAGCCGTATTGCGCGCACCGGATGAGGTTTTGCTGGAACAACTAAACGCAGCTTATCGGGTGCGCCGCCACTACTGGGGAAACCGAGTCAGGCTGCACTATTTGTTAAATGCTCAAAGTGGCCTTTGTCCTGAAGATTGCCATTATTGTTCTCAGTCAAAAATTTCGACTGCGGAAATTGAGAAATATCCGCTTTTAGCTAAGGAGAAAATTCTGGATGCGGCCCAACGCGCCGCAGATTTAAAAGCAGGTACGTTTTGTTTGGTGATTTCGGGCCGCCAACCTAGCGCATCTACTTTCGATCGCGTTTTGGATGCTGTTGAGACTGTGAAGGCAAATTATAACCTGAAAATTTGTGCTTGTTTGGGATTGTTGAGCGAGGAACAAACTCATCGTTTGGCTAAAGCTGGAGTCGATCGCGTAAATCACAATCTCAATACTTCCGAATCATATCACTCGGACATTTGCACGACTCACACTTTTGGCGATCGGGTGGAAACCGTCGAACACGTAAAAGCAGCGGGTATCACAACTTGTTCCGGCGGAATTTTGGGGATGGGCGAATCGGATGATGATGCGATCGATTTAGCACTTTCGCTTCGCAACTTGGGCGTTACTAGCGTGCCGGTCAACTTTTTCATTCCAATTCCCGGAACGCCATTTGCAGAGGTGAACAGGTTAAATCCCCGCCAATGTTTGCGAATTCTCTGTTTGTTCCGATTTTTGCTTCCCAGTCAAGAAATTCGGATTGCTGGGGGACGAGAAGTGCATTTGCGATCGCTGCAACCTCTCGGCCTTTACCCTGCTAATTCTATCTTTGTTGGCGATTATCTGACAACTCCCGGACAAGCTGCCCATCAAGATTGGGACATGATTCGAGATGCGGGATTTGCGATCGAATCCCCCGAAGGTTCTCTCTTAGAAGTTGATTCAGCAGTTACCAAATCCGAACAAAAAACCCTGGCTGTGTAACTCTTACACCAGTTTTCAATCAGATGAAATAGAGTAGGACACGGCACTGCCGTGTCCCTACCCAATATCTATATTTCATGTTTACGCATGGGCGGATAAAAACCGGATTTCTGAGGTAGCAAATGCGTCAGCCGTAAGGAATGAAAAATAAATAACTTAATGGTATCCGCTCAATAAATCGGGGTAACAGTAAAAAAAGAAGGTTCACAATCTAGGCACAGCACATTGGTAACAAGTTAAGCTTGTATGGCAGTTGTCAAGGGGGTTTGAGAAGATGTTTCAAAGAAATATCGATCGGAGCCTCGCTGTCGATCAGGGAAAGGTGCAAAAATTAACTTAACATTGGGCTTTCGTTGAGATTTAACAATACCTAAATCTCGATTTTCACTGTAGTTTAGACTAAAAAATGAGCGCAGCTAAAAGTAGCCACCTTTGAATCTCAGGCAAGCTGTTGCTCAAAAACTCAAAAAGTAGAAGATTAAATAGCTAATCTTGAAGACTTTTTACGTCGAGAAACCCGTTTTTTAACGGTGGGATAGCACGGTGCCTTAGTTCGTACCCTTCCTTTTTCCCAACCGGGGGATTTTCCCCTATGTTTAGGGATTTTTGTTGGAGTCCCAATGTCAACCAAAAGCGAAAACATTGATTGGGCAACACGTCCAGGGGTTAAATTGATAGTAGCAGATTGCCTGCAGAAGTCTATTCTCGATTACTAAATCTCTGGCCAGCCAGAGTTGCCAACTCATCAATGGCATTAAATCACTCCAACGCTCGGATTGTTCAGGGGTTCTCAAATTAGGCAATGTCCAATGCAATCTTTGCTTGGCAAACCGATACCAATGATCCACTCCAAAACGTCGTAAATATTTGAACCAGACTGTTTCCAAAGGTAGAGTTCGTTCTCCAACCCAAGCCAACCATAAGGGTGGAAACGGCTGACCATTTGACATGGGCTTCATTCTTTCCACCAGGATTAAGTTGACTTTTTGTCCAGGGGCGCGATAAAAATGCAAGTCAATCCATTGTTTGACTCGGACTTTTCCCAAATCTGGATGTTCGTCAATTTCAATCTCTGTATCAGCTTGAAGCCATGTGGTTGGGTCATTGAGTCTCATTTTTTGCCCATGTTTGGGTGGTCTACCGCGACCACTATAGGCTGGTGGTGCTGACCATAAGCCGGCATTTTTTCGGACTCTCATTAAACAATCAGCAGGGATGGAAGCTTGCTTTAGCGCTAGCACCCAGCTTGCATTCCCATATTCTCGATCTAAAACTGCTAAAACTGGATTGACGCTCTGTTCACAGACAAGTTTGAGTTGGGAAGCTGCTTGAAGTATGGGTGAAGACCCACTACTAATTCTTTCATGGAGCAGGGGTAATGCCCAACTTCCACCAGTTTCAGGTAGTTAGAGTCGATAGGGGCATTTCTACCCCTACCTCTCCTTCAGAACGGAACGTGAAACTTTCGCTTCATTCCG
>NZ_JAUBOR010000106.1:0-1790 GCF_036700305.1 Microcoleus sp. Z1_A1 | reverse complement strand
ACAGTTACAGTAACAGAGCGGCCTAAAGCTTTAGTAACGATCCGCTGCACGCATTCAAGGTGACTCTGAAACTTGTTGGCGTATTTTCTTTCTACTACTAACACACATGAATCAGCAGAAAGTTCGGCAATTTGAGCGCGGTTTAAGAGGCTACGATTGCCTGGTTTCGCTGCTGCTACTACTTGCGCCCAAGTTGTCTCAAAGTCAGGAGAATATGCCTCTATTTTTTGAGGGGTTTTATCAAATTTGTCGGGCTGATTAGATGGGAAAGTTGCCGGCAATCGCATTTCCTTGGCTACAGGTTTGCTTGACAGCATCAAGTTCAGCAGGCAAACTTCTAACCACGTAGCTGCATTGGTGCTAGTTCTCAATTGAAATTCTGATTTCTGCAATTGTGCACAAGCCGCATCAATTGTTTCAAAATCGAGATGAAGAGCGAGCGAGCGCAGTTGTGAGTAGCCTACTGGCCCTGCAATTAAATTCTGGCAGTGGCGCGTTGATTTGACAATGAGCAAATCTCTCATTGCTGCTAGCAAGCTGCTGAGAATAAGTTTAGGGGTTTTGCCGCTGTCAATGAGCGTTCTCGAAGATTGCAGTACGCTTAAGGTATCGGCAGAATGAATGGCTTTGAGAAGGGCGATCGACTCTTGCTCGCTGATGCTGCCAGATACTTCTGCAACTTGAGTTAGGGTAATCTCTGAGTTTAGCAGTGAAAGCTGAGAGAGTAATTGCAAGGCATCTCTTAACCCTCCGTCGCAGGTGCGAGCGATCGCCCGCATGGCCTCACTTGCGATCTCAATAGATTCAGCAGTGCTAATTTTGTGCAATTGTCCGACAATAGCATCAACTGACAAGGCTCGGAAGTTAAAAGTTTGGCAGCGGGAGATAATTGTCGGCAGGACTTTATGTGCTTCAGTCGTACAGAGAATAAACACCACATGAGCCGGAGGTTCTTCAAGGCATTTGAGGAGAGCATTTTGAGCGCTGGTACTGAGTTGGTGGCACTCGTCTAAAATCCAGATGCGGTAAGGGATCATCGCTGGCGCAAAGTTGCTGTGTTGTATTAATTCTCTGGCATCATCCACGCCATTGTGAGAGGCAGCATCGATTTCAGTTACGTCTAAGCTTGAACAGGAGTCAATGGTTTTGCAGCTTGAACATTCCCCGCAAGGAGTGGCGGTTGGCTTTTTGCTATTCAAACAATTGAGGGATTTAGCAAGAATGCGAGCGGTTGAAGTTTTGCCTGTTCCTCTGGGGCCAGTAAATAGGTAAGCTTGAGCAATTTTGTTGGAGGTGATGGCATTGGTCAGGGTTGTTTTGATGGTGTCTTGACCCACTAATTCTTGGAGGTTTTTGGGTCGGTATTTGAGGTGCAGTGGTTGGTACATTTTGAGTCGTTAGAATACTTCTGGTAACTATTCCCCGATAGGGGAGGCGTGAGCCGTGCCTGAAATTAAACTCATATTTTTTGCAGGAGAGGGCATCAAATTTAGATGCCACTCCCACATGCACGACTATTCTTGCGGAGCGACAATATATTCGCACTCCTTAGCCTCTGTACCCGACGCAGGCGTTCCAAACGGTGCAATCAGTAGGGGAGTAGTAGGAGTTGCCATTAACACCCGCAAATCAGAGCTGGAAATCGCTTTGGCTGTATCAATCAAATAGCGGATGTCGCACTTGAGACAAAACTCACAGCCCCAGAGTTTAGCAGTAGAAGTTCACGGGGGTAGCAAAAACCCAAAAAATCTGATAAGGTGAGGCACATGGAGAAGACAGTGCCGGAATTA
>NZ_JAUBOR010000105.1:0-1937 GCF_036700305.1 Microcoleus sp. Z1_A1 | reverse complement strand
ATCTACTGAGTATGCTTTCATTGGTATATTATTTTTAGTCAATTCTATTGTACCTCATAACATCCGGAAGTGCTGTAGCAATGAAGTTTTCATCAATATCATCGTCAGAAGGGGAAGGGTTTGGAGAAGGGGAAATAGGGGAATTGATGTTATCGTCATCATTATTAGGGGTATATTCACTTGATGCAGTTGTATGATTCATATTGGCTGTAGTGGTACTATTATCAGGAGTGGTATTAATTTGATTTTCGGTTAATCCATTTCTTTTGTTAGTCATGGCTTTAGAGTTGAATGTGTTGTGTTTAACTGTACATAAAAAAGCAAAGAGAGAAGACTTCAAGCAAAGGGATGAAACATACTAAATGTTTAAATTATTTAGTTGTTACGGTAGGTTTTTAAATTTACCCACTTGCCGGTTCGTCCCCTTTCCATGTCTCTTTCCTCTTCTATGGTTTGAATTCGACAATTCGGGAAATTTCTAATCCGGCTGCTCTCAAAGAGTGAATAGTCTTCTCTAATTCATTAGCGTTTTCTTTGAGAGGCGATTTTGGAATTTCTACCCCTTTGACGGTGAAGGTTCGATTAAACTGTTCTCGGCTTTCTCCAATGCCTTGCTCTAGCACTACGCGAGTAGCAATTACATCTATTTCCCAAACTCCTCTTTTTATTTCTCTGGGTTCTGAGATGTGAGAGATATAGACTCCTGATCGGGTTTTTCCTGAATAGATGGTGTTGGGAACGAGTTTGGCAAGTTCGACCAAGGAAGCTTTACCAAACTCTGATTCCATCATCAAGGAGCCCATCCAAGCAGTTGTAGGAACTTTGGCACTGCCTTTAACTTTAATGCCGGGGTCGGGGTCATTTGTGCCGGGAATTTTGCCTGACCAAGCCCAGGTTAAATTTACCCAACTGGATACAAAATTTTGGATAGTTTTAGGCTCTCTGTAAAATTCATCTTGTTCTGCAATTCGGGCTGCGGTTCCGTCTTTGAGCTGGACAAAGGTAACTTTTCTTTGAGATAAAGCTCTCAAACTGATTGTATTCACTAAAACAGCAATTGTCAGGAGGAAAACAAAGCTTGTTAGCAGGACAAAGCACAAGGCTAAGGTGTTTTTAGATTCAGGGAGTAAGGGTTGGGATTGTGCAAATTTCATAGTTTTATTGGAGGGTATGAGGGATGGAAAGGTGGGGATATAGGGAGTGGATTGGGAAACTGGGTTTGAGTAGTGAGTAATAACTCGGTTCGGCGAAGAAAAAGCTACCGGAATTTTCTTCCCCTAGATCAGTTTTCCAGCAATAACGCCGATCGCGTTACTGGCAATATCTGTAAGCTGTTTGGTGCTATTGGCGATCGCACTGTACAAAGCAGTTCCTCCACCCTTGGCTATTAACACGGCTAGAACGGGAGAAAACACAGCTAAAAAGAATAAAAAGGCGATATCTGTAACTAACTCTGCATCGGACTTGACAATCACTACAGCGACTAATCCAACGACGATGTTGTACCCCAATTGCACTCCAAATAACGACATAAATCCTATTAGCCAAGCCCAGATTGGTTTTCCTTGCAGCGGCAGCAGCGACAAGCCCATTGCCAGAGGCCCGAATAAAGCTGTTAGCAACAAGGCTGCTTCTAAAATGTTGACAAATGCCCACTGTACTGATCTAAGAATTAAGCGAATGATGGGCAAGACAGTAGACCTAAAAACTTGTCCTGCAAAATCGCCATTTCCTATATCCTGAAGATTGGCAACATTGCCTAAATTTTCGACAAATCGCTGCAAGCTTTTGAGAGGTCCTCCATTTTGCTGTTCGGCTGCCTGAAGGATTTGTTGAGCTGGCTGTTTTTTGCTGTTCCAGCATTCCACTAAAGCTGAGCCAACTTTGCCCTGACATTCGCTGTAGAGTTTTTCAATTTCTTCTTTGCCAGCACTGGT
>NZ_JAUBOR010000104.1:0-2210 GCF_036700305.1 Microcoleus sp. Z1_A1 | reverse complement strand
GATTATCGGTTAAAATCTCAGGGAGTTTTTGGCTCTGCTCGCGGAGCGCCGCTGTTCCAAAACTGTCCGAAGTATTGATACTTCCGTTGCAGCGTCGTTGACTGCTTCCTCTACCAGCCGGATGAATTCCTCACTATCTATGGCTTCCAAGATTTCTCGGATATCTCCCGCCTCTGGAATATCTGGGTAAATGCCACGCGGGTCAACAACCACACAAGGGAACCGGATGTGACGGGCAACCAGCCAGACTCCTTGACTTTTCTTGATACCCGCGTCATCGTTATCACGCAACACTGCAAGACTGACGTTTTTGCCTGTCGCTTGCAGAGTTTCGAGCATTATCTGATTTTCGGGGTCACTCCAATTGGAACCTTGCAGAGTCAGGGCTGCTATGCCGATACCCCGTGCAAGTTCTACGTTGTTCTCCCCTTCAAGAGTCAGAACGAGAACGGGTTCACCGTCTGGTAGTGCTTCTAGTAGTTCGATAACTTCATCAATCCGATATGCTGGCCAGCGAGCATCACCCTTGCTCCAGACTTCCTTGCCGCTAGGGTCTATGTGAATTTGGCGGCAAGTTTTGTCGCGTCCCTTTGGCTTACTTGCATCGGGCCAATCAAACCGCAAAACCTTTTGAGTGTCGCTGTAGGCGTAGGTAATTTGTGTGGCACTGTCGGGAACGCCTTTGGGAAAGTATTTGGGTTGTTCGGTGCGAGGTGGCTTTCCGGGTGCAGGCAGTCTCAAAAGTTTCGCGCCGATCGGAACTGGTACGGGTAGGTATCCCTTCTTTTTGGCTTTTGGTTTTTTTTGCCTGTGGCGCGGGATTGTCCTCTTTTTTGCACTCTGCTAAAAATTCAGCCAGTGGCCGGATAGCTTCCCGAATATCAGCGGTTGAGCAAGCGTTTGTCCAGCACTGGTACTTACCGTTCTTGTGGTTAATCCCTAGGCTGTGGCCCTCGCAAACAGGGCAAATATAGTAATTTTTGGCTTTGCCTGGTTCCAGCTTGTCCAGATGGTCGCGGATATCAAATTTTTTGGGGGTGCTTGAAGTTTGCTCGTTGTTCGAGTTATTATCGTAGGACATGATGATTTTACTTTTGGGTAAGTCAGCAATAAAGCCGTTCTTCCAGTCGCCAAACATAGAGAGAGCGGTTTTTTGCTGTGTATAGTTTTAAGCCACTGGAAAATAGGCGACAGGCTTAGGTCGCCTAATACCATTTTTTTAAAGATGTGATAGAGATAAAGAATGTAAAATCCACGACCATCCGGTAAGAAAACCAATGACACGATCGGTGAAAGATGCCAAAATTTCCTTTACTTTTGTGCGGAGTTCGTCAAGATTACTAAACACAGACCAAGCTAAAAAATATTTCAGATATTCCCACACTCTTTCTGTGGGATTTACTTCGGGACAAGCCGGAGGCTGAAATAGTAAAATAACATTGTCTGGTAATTCAGATGAGTCCAAATTATGAGCAGGTGCGTTATCAACTTGAATGATGTGTAATTGATGACTGATATTGTATTGACAAAAGTTGTAAATATGCTCCAAAACAAACTTTGTCTAAATGGGAAAACTCCCAAAAAAAACTCTTTCCAGTAGCGATTGATACTCCCCCATACAGCCAAAAACACTCAAATTTCCATTGATGCTTCCCCATGGGCTTTACGCCGGAAAGCGTCAGCTTGCGCCGACGAATTGTATGCAGCCCTATCCGCGTTTCATCACTACACCAATAAGTGACTTTTTTATATTTATTTACTTGAGGTAAAGCTTTGTCTAGTAAAGCTTTTATCTGTCGATGCAAGTTATTCTTAAATTCATTAATTGCCGTAGATTTCTGAGAAATACTGCGAGGTCTGGGAATTTTTAATTTAGTTTTTAATTCCCTATAAATAAAGAATATACAGCCGAGTAACTACTGGCTATTCCTTTAATCAACCATAGCCAAAGATGAACTTCTTTATAACTCTTAAATCCTTCGGGATCTCTCAACTCTTGTTGCAAGGTCGCTGCTCAGAAGTGTTGAATGATAGGAAAAGATTGCTAAACTTGGCCCAATAATGTATAATTGCAGAGTTATAAATTATTAATAATCAACTGAAATGCTATTTTCTAACTTCCCCAAAATTGTCGGGAGCATCCCGGTTTTGCGCTTTTGATCATCAAACGGATATTGATCCGTTAAGGTAGGCGCACCGAAGCTTAAGCA
>NZ_JAUBOR010000103.1:0-2308 GCF_036700305.1 Microcoleus sp. Z1_A1 | reverse complement strand
GAGGCTATGAATGCCCATTCTTGTGACTACTTTCCTATGCCTGACCTCATTCCCGAATTTCAGACCTGAATCCTTACGATCGCCCTTCTGAATTATTAGAAAGGGATCTCGCTCTTTTTTAACCGCAGATGGACGCAGATTAACGCAGATGCAGGAAGGGATCTCGCTCTTGTGATTCATAAAGCTTAAAAAATAGGAGTTAATTTTTAACTTCCTGAAAAATCTTATAGTGTTCGCAAATTATTTCAATAAAAATATCCCCTTCCAACCGAAAATGACTCAAAGCAGATAAATCTAAATTAGCCGGAAAATTGAAAGGATAGGACAGGGAAGATAAGAAAGTTTCAGCATTTTTTTCAAGCTTTCTGAGTTCGACTTCTCCTACCCAAAAACAGTAATTTTCATCATCGGAATTGAGGGGACGAGAAATCACTAGGTGAAGAATGCGATCGAACTCGATCGCTACATCTCCCACTTCGGGCCCAAAGGTGAAGTCTAAACGCAAGCCAAGATTTTGAGGGCGGAGTGAAACTCCTACTAAATCGGCACTTTTTAAGTCTTCTAAAAAGGTTTTGAGGTTGAGTGCGAGATCGGTTGTCATAGAATCACTTTTTCTCCGGTATTATGTGTCTTAGCCCCTGGTTCAAATTTTATTTGATTTCCATCTCTATTGTATCTACGACGGTAAGTTTTGCCCTCCGTCCCCCGTATATGAGGTCCTGTACGGACTATTTCACCATTTGGTCTAATATGAATGATACTGCCGTCTGGATGTTCAAAGGTTTGATAGCCACCTTTTGTGCTGGTTTGAAATTGGAAGCCGTAACTCTCCAGTATGGCGATCGCTTCTGATAAGGTTTGTCCTGTCAAATCTGGAAGTTTTTGTGCGGCGGGATTCATTGGTTGTGAATGGGAAAGATTTTGAGCGATCGCCATTTTGATTATAAAACGGGCGATCGCCATGATTGATGAATGATGAGCGAGATCCTTTCTGAATCAGGATGAGAAAGGGCGATCGATCTTCCCAATTTCTTATTACAAAATTACAGGTTGTGTGAGTCTTGACAAAAAATGGCAAAATTTGCCATAATAAGATAACAAGTTAAATGAGGTAAGTAATACCCGTGACAAGCATGAATATTTCTCTACCTGACTCAATGCGAACTTATATAGAAGAACAGGTCGCTCAAGGTGGTTATAGTACAGCTAGCGAATATTTCCGTGAGTTAATTCGCCAAGACCAAAAACGCAAAGCTTCAGAACGTTTGGAAGCGATGTTATTAGAGGGTTTGGAATCGGGAAATCCTACGGCGATGACGGAGGAAAATTGGATGGAGATTCGTCAAGCTGTGCGATCGCGTATTTCCCAGCAGCAGGGGTTGCAGGAATAAAAAAGACCTCGATCCAAAAACGTCCGCAAGTTATCCGTGACTTGATTGAATTAGCCACTTACATGGCGGAAGATAATATGGATGCTTCCGAGCGCTTTATTGTCGCGGCCGAAGAAACATTTAAACAATTAGCACAAACGCCAAAAATGGGAAAACGCTGTCAATTTTCTCATCCTAATTTAATCGATGTGCGACAACAAGCTATTAAAGGTTTTAGAAGATATCTGATTTTCTCCCGTCTGATAGACTCAGAGGTAGAAATTTTGCGCGTGATTCACGGGGCACGGGACATCGAAGATATGTTTGAGAATGTTGATGAGACAGATTAAGAGCGATCGACTGGTATTTAGGAATTTTGGGAAATGTATGTTATCATTAAAGTGGCAGTTTATTTAATCCTAGTTTTCAAGAGTAATACACCAAAGCTTTCCAGAATTTTTACTATGATGAAAGAGCAAACATTTGAACTGGATGAATCTCAGATAAAATTTCTCCAAAGTTGTCAAAAGTATGGATTTAAAGACGCAAATGAAGTAGTAAGAATCGCAATTAAACGCCTGGAATTAGCATTAGAAGCGGAGCGATTGGAAGAATCCGCTGCTCTCTATGCAGAAATCTATAAGGAAGATACAGACTTGCAAGAATTGACGGAATTAGGTTTAGAAGAATGGCTGAAGTTATAAAATTGAAACGCGGTTTAATTATTGAAGTTAATCTCGATCCAACAAAGGGTTCTGAAACGGGGAAAATTAGACCTTGTGTTGTTGTGACCAACAATACTTATAATGAGCGAGTTCCTGTAATCCAGGTTGTTCCAATTACTGCTTGGAGTGAAAAAAAGTAGAAGTTCACGGGGTTAGCGTGGCAGAAGAGAAGGAGGAGTCCGACCAGAACGAGCACTCAAGACAGATTCAGTC
>NZ_JAUBOR010000102.1:0-2515 GCF_036700305.1 Microcoleus sp. Z1_A1 | reverse complement strand
CCGTCCACTCATGACGGGCGGGACGCCCATCCCACAATAACAATTAAAATTGTAAGTTATTTAATTCGCGATCCTTAGTTAGCACGATGGGGGTTCTTCCTTTTTCAGATTGGACTATAAACCGCCCTCAAAACCCTAAAAATGAAGAATTGTAAAGTTTTATCAAGATGTTTGGGCATCTGAATTAAAATCTTCTCATAAAAAAGACTAGCTTTTAGCAGGCGCAAATTGTGGAAAAAGGTTTAAAACTCAGAATATGAGATCGATCTCGCTACTCTTACATGGTGCAATAAAATGTAACTTTTGATGCAAGAACCAGTAGCCTGAACTTTGTCGAAGGCCCAAGGCCCATCCGGCCAATGCCTTCGGAAAATCGCCTTCTTGGCGCTGCATCAAATCTTAAGTGCAATTACTTTCCTTGCACGAGAGCCGGAGCCTTCGAGCCAACATTTAGCTCCAAGGGTTACGCACCAGAACTTTGATAAACCGGGTTTTTTTACCGGGAGCGAGGGCGGCAACAAAGTGTTTTCGTTCATCAAACCCGGTTTCAGCGTCCGAGACTGAACTCGATCGAATGAATGCAGTCGCAACCAATGTTTAAAAGAGGCGATACTGCAAGTTGCGTGCAAAGCAGGGAGCTAACCGCAGTGATGGATCTCGATTGTTTACCTTACGGCGCAGGCCACGCACAGGAAGGGGTCTGTCTGCTAGTCCGAATGGGGCCGCACCGCATTTTACTCGACTGCGGTATAGAGGATATTGCACCGCTATCAGCGACACTAAATCGATCGCTGCCAGCCGATTTTGTGGTGTGTACCCACGCCCACTCCGATCATGCCAGAGGTTTGCTAGCACTCCATCAATCTTTCCCCCACTTGCCAATTTACGCCAGCGAAGTGACAGCGCGACTGCTACCGCTCAACTGGCCACAACTGGCTCAGCAGCCAGAGTCCCGGTTCTGTCAGGGACTGCCCTGGCAGTCGCCGCTCGAAGTGCGCCCAGGACTGAGCGTGCAGTTGTTCCCGTCGGGTCATTTGCCCGGAGCTGCGACTGTGCTGCTGACTTATGCAGCCCCGCACCGCACCTACACCGTCGTTTACACAGGCGACTTTTTCCTGTCCAATTCTCGTTTGGTGGAAGGTTTGCCCCTAGGAGAACTCAGGGGCATGAAGCCGGATGTGTTAATTTTGGAAGGCAGTTACGGCACGGCGCGCCACCCTCACCGCCGACAACTGGAAAATCAGTTAGCCGATCGCATCCACCGCGCCATCGCCGACGGGTACTCCGTACTGCTGCCCGCGCCGGCCCTTGGTTTGGGCCAAGAAATGCTGATGCTGCTCCGCAGTCACCACTACTTTACTGGCCGCGACTTGGATATTTGGGTAGATGGCACTGTCGCCGACGGGTGCGACGCTTATCTAGAACTGTTACCCCAATTTCCCACCGCCGTCCAAAATTTTGCTCTGCACCAACCTTTGTTTTGGGACGAAAGAGTGAAACCCCGCGTCCGTCGGCTGTCTGCCGAACAGCGCCCCGGATTGGGAGCCATGCCCTGTATTGTAATTACAGACAAGTTAGCTGATTTGGCTTTGTATATTGCCGATAGCACAAACCCTTGGATTTTGCTCGCCCCTCAAAAACCAGGATATCCCGTCAGCGACTGGCTGGGCAACAGACCCCAATTTGGAGTCACAAGTGTCGAAACTTATCTGCTAGCCGAACACTGCGACGGGCCGGGGACGACCCAACTCATCCACAATTTGCGTCCCCAGCACGTAATTTTAGTCCACGGTTCCCCTGCATATTTGGCTGACTTGGCTAACTTGGACGAGCTGCGAAACCGCTACCAGTTGCACACTCCGGCGGCTGGAACACTTGTCGAATTGCCGATCGGGGAAATGTTTTTGCAGCCCGCTATCCCAGAAACTAACTATGAGGGAGAACTCAGCGAATTGGGGACAGAGGTAGCAATTAGCTTGCCGAGTCCGATTACAGCCGATCCTCGGTGGGCCAATTTTGCCGATACCGGTTTGGTAGAAGCGCGCTGGCAAGGCGAAGAACTGGTACTGCGGGGCATCTCCCAGCGGGAACTCCTTTTTCAAGGCAGCGCCGTTCAGGCAAACCTCGAATGCTGCGGCAATTGCCAGCACTACCGCAGCCAGCGCTGTTGGAACCAGTCCAGTGCTTTGTTTGGCTTTAAAGTAACCCCCGACGGTTTCTGTCCCGTGTTTAAAGCGATACCGGAGTCCGAACTTTTCCTAGAAGATGGGGAAACAGACGGCGAATAAGCTGTCTGGCACCTCGAAACCAGCCCGCAGGCACAGAAAACAAAAGAACAGTCCTGGACGCACCCAGACAAAAAACCCGGTTTCAGCAGGGGTAAGCTGTCGCGTATTGAATTTTTAACTACCAGCCGGGAAGTCCCTCGGTATATTTAAAGGGGATTAATCTGAGCGCTGCGCGAAGTACCCCGAATAAATTACGCCCGCGTGATGAAAGGCTCGTCGGGTGTAGG
>NZ_JAUBOR010000101.1:0-2536 GCF_036700305.1 Microcoleus sp. Z1_A1 | reverse complement strand
AAGGATTCTTCCTGTTTGACTTCTGCTCCTACATCGCGACCTTGACCTTTTTCTAAAGCGCGTTTTTTGGCACTTTTTGATTGTTTAGCTTGCCTTGCTAAATTGTCTTGAATAATAAAGTTGGGAGCGGCGCTAATTTCGACAACGGCTTCAGTATCGCGGACGTAGCTGTTGCTCATAATTTTCCAGAGCCATTGCAGTTGCTCTCTAGTATTGAGCCAGCCGCCGGGGCCCTCTTCCATTGTTAGCACGCCGCATTCTGCGTTTCTGCCGGGAAGCAAAATGCGTGAGCTAGCTTTTCTGTGTTCCGGGCAGCTCGAACGGCCGCTCATACCTTCAATTAAAATGGTGCAGGCGTGTTTGTGACTCTTGAGGGTTTCGGTTAGTTTGTAGTCGGACGCGGTTTCTTTTAAGGTGAGAAGTTGGGGAATAGGGGGTACGGGTGCGCTGTTGAATTTTTGCCACAGCCATCCCCACAATGCTTGGGCATTCAGGGGTTGAATTTCCAGTCCAATTTTGGTGTTTAGCAAGAGTTCCCACCGGATGTAGCCTTGCTCGAAAGCATCGAGCAGCAGTTGTTTGTAAAAGCGTTCAGAGTAGATGCGCTGGTTGCCTGTAAATTGTGCAGCCATGCTGTTGGCTGTGTTAATAATTCCATTGATGAATTTACTCAGAGGGTCGTTGGACTTGGAGCCAGATTGAGCGTTGAATGTCCAAGTGCAGAAAATAGTTTGGTTCCACAGTTGTCTGGTGCCTGCTAAGTTGAGTTCTTGAATGCGTTTCTGTTCGTTACGAACGAGTACAGAAATGGGTTTGAGGTGACAGTTGTCAGCCAATTCAGTTAACTGTTGTTGGCGATGGCAATCGCTGCTGTAGCAGCCGGTGTGAAAGGTCATTTTTTCGCCTGGGGGAATGTCTTTTAGCCCTTCTTCTAAGGCGGTGGCTGCATTGTTTACTTCATGGCGGTAGAGAATGTTGTGAAAGCCAGCCGTCTCGAATCCGAATACAATTTGGTATTGACTGCCTTCATTCAGTAAGTAACCAGAAACTTCTCGACCATCCTTTTTGATAGTGACTAAACACAGGAGGTTTTGGTAGTTTTGGAAGGGCATAAGTCGGCTGTTATCTCCTTGTTGAGTGGGAGCAAGTTTGGGTTTAAGTTTGACTCGGACTTGTGAATCGCTGATTCGGTGGCGAATCGGGTTTGGTCGGTGTTGGGGAACGGGAGAAAGGTATAAAAGATTACCGTTGTACCACTCATTCCCCGGCGGAGGTCTAAACCTGTCTACAAAAAGGTGAGGTTTGTTACCTGTCAGGAGCCACCAGCTTACAATTAGCCAGAAAGTAGTGATGAAAAACCAAGGCATTCCTAAGCTGAATAGGCCGTTGGTGAGGATGTAGGAAATTACAGTGATTAGCATCCAGGGAATTAGCTGTTCCGCTGGAATGATGCCGATGCTGGCTTGTTTTCCGAGAATTTTGTTGACGGAAATAAAGTCTTTATCTGGGTCTTTAAGCATGGTAATAGGGGGAGGGAAAGAGGAGGGGGAGAGGGGGAGAGTGGGGGAGGGGGAGAGGGGGAGAGTGGGTGATTCGGAGAGGGGGAGAGTGGGAGAGTGGGAGAGGGGATAATAGAAAGCGGAGTTAAGAAATTAGAGTTTGAAATGAACAGAAAACCAATTCAATCCCACCGAGATTTAGAAGTGTATCAACTTGCATTAGATGTGGCTATGCAGATTTTTGAACTCTCTAAAAAGTTTCCTATTGAGGAACGATATTCATTGACAGATCAAATTCGTCGGTCTTCGCGTTCTGTTTGTGCCAATTTGTCTGAGGCATGGCGTAAACGGCGTTATGAAGGAGCTTTTGTATCCAAATTAAGTGATTCTGAAGCTGAAGCTGCTGAAACTCAAACTTGGATTGAATTCGCTGTTAAATGCAATTACTTGGATGTTCAGGTTGGTAGAGAGCTGTATCAACATTACAATCAAATACTGGGTACACTGGTCAACATGATTAATAACCCTTCTATGTGGCTCCTTCCAGTGCCAAAAAACCATACTAAGAGTCGGTGAACGAAAGAGTGGAAGAGGGGGAGAGTGGGAGAGTGGGAGAGTGGGGGAGAGGGGGAGAGAGGGAGAGGAGGAGAGGGGGAGAGTGTGGGAGGGGAAGAGGGGGAGAGTGAAAGAGTGAAAGAGTGAAAGAGTGGGAGATTAGATGTGTGCAGTAAACAGCAAGCTGTTTGAATTTTCAGGTAGATTGCAGTTACATAATCCCTCTTTTCTATTCAATTGGGTGAGTATATGTTAGATGTTGAAGCCCTCTAGTTTTTATCGGGTTGTTGCAAGTTTTCAAACTTCTCCCACTCTCCCCCTCTCCCACTCCCCCACTCTCCCCTTCTCCCACTCTCCCATTCTTCCCTAAGCTCCTCCACCTCCGCCATTGCCAACGAACAGAAAAGGTAAGGATTCAGGTCAAAAAAACTTCAGTGTCAAAAGCTGGTAAAATAAACGAATGAAAAAGCCCGCAGCCACCA
>NZ_JAUBOR010000100.1:0-2551 GCF_036700305.1 Microcoleus sp. Z1_A1 | reverse complement strand
TCTGGTGGCTGCGGGCTTTTTCATTCGTTTATTTTACCAGCTTTTGACACTGAAGTTTTTTTGACCTGAATCCTTACAATGAATGAACAAATGGAGTCATATTTTAATTGGTATTTCGGTAAAAAATGAGTAATATTACTCATTGACAACAGTGTTTTTAGCTTAACTTGTGAGGAATGGTGCTAGACACACCACTAGACACAGTGCCAGACACACCACTAGACACAGTGCCAGACACACCACTAGACACAGTGCTAAACACTGTAGACACAGCAGCCGAACCGCTTGATACAAAGGATGTAGACAGTGTAGACACCCTCGAATGGACTAACGACGGTTCATTCCCTGTGTGCGGTTTCACCCGCCAAAATTCCACCTTTTTAGACTGGGTTGACCTCTCTCAACTCATTGCACTTGTACTCGCATCGGCGGGGGTGTTTGTGCTGGCAATGTCCATGTGGCGACAAATCAACCCACTCAATCTATTGCCTTCCCCAGTCCGCATCAACATTCAAATTGGGACAAAATTATGAGCTTACAACTGCGACTATTCGGCGGTAAATCTGATAACAACCAATTAGCTAGCAGCAATGACGGCGGACACGCAATCGACAAATCTAAGGTGCTGGCAAGCACTGACACAAACGTTATCACGCCATTAAATCCTGGTAACTTCTCTAGCATTCGTAGTGTTCCAGTTGTGCCAGCACCGCGCTACTTTACCAAAGAAGAAGCGGACGCAATGAAGGACTTGGCAAAAGAGAAAACAGACGGTGCAAGGCAGTCTAAACGCGCTTACAAGGCACTAGGAAAAATTGAAGCGGCCGACAAAACCGTACACAAGGAGCACAGGAAATATGAGGGGGCGGTTGCTGAGAACGAACTAGGCAAAAAGCGCGCTGATGCTGGCTTAGCCAAGAAATTACACGGCTTGCGTCCCGGTTACGCTCGTCTGGGCTTGGGGATTGATAAAGCTGAGAATGATGCTCGCGCTCGCATTGATGAAATTAAAGCCAAGTTGACAGGAGGGACTAACTAAATGAAAGCGATGTATCTGGCTAACTACTTCGTTGCCGGATGCGTCGCTTTCTCCCTTTTAGGGTGGATAGCGAGCCTGCATCCGATGGCAATGAAAGCGGTTTTATTCCTATTAGCAGCAATTGCGATTGCTTGGGGGTTGAGCTGGTTGCTTGATTACTCCCTGAGCAAGTTGCTCAAGATTTCAGTCGCCGACTTGCAGGCGCTTTTAATCGGTGGTTTAGCGATGCTGCTGATTGGTTTAGGGGTGTTTATATGCAGCTAAAACTGTTTGTGTTGAGCGCGTCCTCTGTCGTGCTGTGGTTAATTCCACTAGCAGCACTAGACAAAAAGCTAGACATTCACAAAGCACTGCAAGGGGTGAGTCTGTGTGCTGCAATTGCCTGTGCAGTGTCCGCTGGTAACATTGCCCGCGAACTGGCAGAGGAAAGTGAGATTGAAGCGATGAAGACCAGGGCAATTACTGCTGATGTGGTGGATGAAATCGCCGTCAGCGCATATGTAAGTCAGCAGCAGCGCCAACAGGAAGCTGAGGCGATATTAGCTTCCCCAGGGGAAGACTTGGAAGCTTCACGGCAAGCGCTGGAGGCTATATACAGCGCGGACTTACCGGAACCGGAAGTGACTACCTTAGCTACCGCTTCCGAGCCAACTCCCCTAGATAAATCGCTGTATGCGGAAATCTGTAAGTCACGGGAAGTGGGCAAAACTAATACTTGGATTATTGAGAATATTCTCAAGATGAAGGGGAGAAAGTTCGCAGACGGTAAGGTGAAATTGCAAGAACTGCTGAGCAAGTTTGAGGGCGAAGCGTAGCACACTTTGAGCAAAACACATCCAGCACGTATGTAGATGTCCGAAGGCCGTAGGGTTTCGCACTATGCAGCACATATGTAGATAGATGCAGTACGTATGTAGATTTTGGAAACCCGTAGGGTTTCCAAGCAAATAACACAGTTGTAGAACAGCGGTATTTTTTGCAAGCCACAAACCCTTGGCAACCTATACTACGCGACTGCACCATCACCTGAGCTACTACTGTCTCTTATAATTAGTGAACGCGCTTGTTTGAAATGAAATCCACGTTCTGCGGCTGACAGGGGGAGTAGAGCAAGCGCTTATGGCTAAAAGGTTGTAGAGCGAAGCCGCCGATGTCGAGTTGCCCTGAGCCTTCACTATTTTTCCCTAATCCTTTGCTGACAATCGGGGTTATACCATTTTTTTAAAGATGTGATAGACTTGTGTAAAAAGTAAAGGAGAGAATTACAATGTCTGGTCGTCCTCATATAAAGATTACCGAATCTGGAGAAAACTTACGAGAAATCCTCAAAAAACAAAAAACAATCCTAGCTTATAATAAAGTCCAAATGCTTTATTTATTTCAGTTAAAACAAGTAGAAACTGTGCGGGAAGTATCAGCAGTTTTAGGTAAAAGTCAGGGTAAACGCATCTAAATTAAGTTGACAGAAAATCATATTTGTGCATGATTTGTTTTTTATAAAACAATTCTTAA
>NZ_JAUBOR010000099.1:0-3128 GCF_036700305.1 Microcoleus sp. Z1_A1 | reverse complement strand
TTTTTCTAATTAACTATTTTTATCGATTTTATCATGATCTTGCCTCTGTCTCACATTTATTTGAAATGACTATAAATAGGGTTTTGTCTTGCTTTTGAGTGAGAAATACTCTTAATCGAGCGCCCATATATTAATTACCTCACTAAATTTCTACCTTTCTTTATGTATCTTAACATAGTTTTGTTTTTTTTCGCCGACCTACTTAACACTTCAATTCAAGTTAGGCGTCAAGCGAGTCAATAAAGCCTGCGGATGTTACCTGACAATGCAAGGGATTACTGATGCTTTGAGGAGGGCTCACCTAGTCGCTAGCGCTTTAGAATCACTAAAAACCGAGTCTCAGTTCTTGGCTTGGTATGATGATGTGATTATAGAAAAGAACGTCATCAAAAATGATTTGATGACGTTCGGTGAGGCGATAGCAAGAGTAGAAAAAGAATATTGGGATGGACACACAAAGCGTCGTCAACCTCGCGACAAGAACAATCCTAGCCATCAATATAGTTGGCGATGTGTTTACGGACACTATTTCAAGCTATTGCCACAAAACACAGTCCTGAACCTGGCAGACATTCTACTGGTAGTTCACAGCAAGCAAGTAGGAACTAAATGTTTCAAAAACTGCTTGTGCGCTATGCGTAAGCTTGCTGAGACTGTTGGCAACACTGACTTGCTTATTCGGCTTAAAGAAATTAACGGCACGCAGACACAGTTCAGAGAAGACCTTCAGTCTATATCAGTGGATGAATTTTTTAAATTTCACGAGGAAGTTTTAGCTATCTCCGATGATAAGCGGTACAACTTAGAATCACGCAAACGATGGTTGTGGGTATTCTCAATGCAGGTGGTGTATGGTTTTCGGGTACATGAAGTGTTCGCGATACAGAACGTCAACGAACCGTTTAAGACAAAAGATGGCATTACTATTCCGGCACTGAGTGAACCAAGTAACACGAAAATGATTGCCGTAGTAGGGGAAAAAACCAAGTTGGAAACTACGACTAAGACTGGCTACCGATTGTGTGTGCCAATGCTTCCTCCTACTCATTCGGATTTAATCGAACGCTTGGGAATCAAGTTAGGAAAATTGCCTGAAGTTAGGTTGACATCGAACAATCCAAAGACAATTTCTGGTGCATATAATGACCGTGCGTGGGCTACTTTGAAAAGATGGAATAAAGGTTTTACTCAGTCTCACGCTTTACGTCACCTAGCTAATCTCAACGGTCAAATGGCAGGGATGTCCCAGGAAACAAGAGCTAAAAGCTTAGGACATTCAACACAGATGAATGAAGGTACTTATAAAAAACGAGCCAATACTAAGACGACAATTGACTTGCTAACTCATTCAACAAAAGAAGCTATCCCTTTAGGTAGTGCTATTGGGGTACTTAAACAATTGGGTAGTGACGGGAAAAGTATCAAGCTGCTAGCTGCTATTTATGGCATTACGCCCGACGAAGTGATGGAGTTGCTTGCCGAATAATTTGAAACAAAACTTTACACTTCCTGTGTTGACAAGGAAGTGTAAGTCTGCAATCGTGAGTAACTAAGGAAGATTGATGCGCGACTGCTAAGCACTGCAAATGCTTAACAAGTCACGACTTCCCCAAATCGTTATCTCTCAACGTTTGGAGCCTATAAATTATGCCACTTTCAGCCGATTGTCCTAACGGACGATCGCAACTCTTAATGTTTCCCCGTCGCGAGTTATTGCAAAAAATCGCATCGGCCGCTTTGTTATTTTTTGTGCCACGTCCTCAGTCAGTCTTTGAATTTCCCAAAAAATATCCTGCACCGCAGTTTAACGTCGGTGACAAAATTCTCAGTTTTTGGCCTGATAATGACGAGGCTATTTCCCCTGAGTTTGGCGAAATAGTTGGAGTCTGTTGGCATCTATTAGTGACAAGTTAAGGTGAGGGGTAAATTGTCAAGGGGGTATTTACATTGGTTAAAAAATAGATGAAACTCAGAATAGGCAAGTAGTTGAGCAATTATGACCAGCCATGACCAAGACCAGAACTACCAACCGGGACCACGCGAAAAAGAAACAACGACCACTGATAGAGGATGAAGTAATTGCCCAGCAACTAGAAGCATTACTGACACCAGCCATGCTTTGGGAGGAAAATTCCTACCGTCAGCTAAAACTTCGAGACCGAATTCTCAACTTGCCATTGATGATGGCTGCGGTCTTAACCTTACTATGGCGAGATGTGGCAGGGGTAAGAGAGCTGACCCGAATGTTAACGAGAGACGGCTTTCTGTGGTGTAATCCCACGTCCGTCAGCCAACAAGCACTCTCACAAAGATTTTTGACCTTTACGGATGAGCTGTTTGAACAAGTATTTAAGGATTTCTTACCGCGTTTAAGAACAAATTGGCAGAGGAGAAATCAACGAACCTTACCAGAAAGTATTCAGTTTACATTAACAAGATTTGAGCAGATTTGGATTATAGATAGTTCAATATTAGAGGCATTATTTCGGAAATTATCAAACTTAGAGTCAGCTAAAATAGGACAATTGGCGGGGAAAATAAGTACAGTAATTGATCTAGTAACTAGATTGCCAGTCGAAATTTGGTTTACCGAAAATGCGAAAGAATCTGATGTAAAGCTTGAAGAGAATATCCTCAATTTAGTCAGCAAAAATACGTTATTACTATTAGATATAGGCTTTTATCACTTTAGTTTTTGGTTAAGATTAATTGAGCAAAAGGTTAACTTTATTACCCGAATAAAGAAAGGAGCCGCCATCAAAGTAGAGGAAGTATTTACCGATAGTTATGGACTGCGAGACCGTAAGATACGTTTGGGGTCTGGAACGAAGAAAACTCCGTTTATTACCTTACGTTTGATTGAAGTTCGTTAAGAAAAAACCTGGCATTCTTATTTAAAAAGTGTGCTAGAGCCAGAAAAATTACCCCCTTAGGTAGTAGCAGATTTGTATCGAAGACGTTGGCGGATTGAAGAAGCTTTTAATATTGTAAAAAAGCTGTTAGATTTAAGCTATTTATGGACGGTTTCAATCAATGGGATTAAATTACAGATGGGAGCATCCCGGTTTTGCGCTTTTGATCATCAAACGGATATTGATCCGTTAAGGTAGGCGCACCGAAGCTTAAGC
>NZ_JAUBOR010000098.1:0-3158 GCF_036700305.1 Microcoleus sp. Z1_A1 | reverse complement strand
TAGCAATCATTTGAGGTTTTGGCAATTATGAATTCCTTTGAAATTAAATCTGCTTGAATATCTGCGGAATGTGGGTTGGAATGCAAGTAAAATTAGCAGCGGTACTCATTAATAGTTGGGCATTTTGGCGTGCATTTTTGCTGTTGCAAGCTGTTAGTAAATTTGCCCTGATTTGGGGCAATGGCTATTTGTTGTGGTATTGGCGAAAATGGCTGATAATTACAGTCGTCTATTTCGGATTTTGCTCTTTAGCGCTACTGCTCAACTCCAGTGTTATGCAATCGCTTCATCGCTACGCTTACGGCATTGTATCGCTCTCCATCGGACTCGGTTTAGTGTTGAGTAGTCACCCTCGTTGGGGATATGCTGTTATGACAGTATTGGCTACATTCCTGCTGTACATGGCTGTTAAATTTACTGCGTGTAGGTAGCTTAAGATAGTTTTCCATATTTTTTGCACAAACTTAATTTACTCTATTTCCCAAGCTGCCTGAAAAAAGTCTCTTTCGCATAGCATAGCGTAGCGATAGGTTGCTTCTACTTCCGGCGTAGCTTCGGCGTAGCGATCGACCAAACTTTCCAGCCGTTTTGCTAAAATCTCAAAATCCGAGCTGCTATAGGTCGAAATCCAGTCGCTAAAGGCGTGTTCCGGTATATTAGGTTTAGCTAGCTGCTGTCCCAAAAAAGCATACAACCGCAAGCAAGGAGTCATGGCGGCTACTGTCAAACCTACACCACTCCCCCAGGCTGTCGCTAATAAAAAATCTGTGTAGCGGCGGGTAGCGATTCCCGGTTTTGCCTCTTGCAAGTTTACACCCCATTTGGCTGCATATCCTTGATGCAAACGAAGTTCTTCTAAAACGCCACTACCGAGATTGTGGAGAATTTCAAACCCCTCCCAGTCGGGTGCTTTTGCCGCAGCGATACTATAAGCGCGAGCGAAGGCTCCCAGAAAAAATGCGTCTTGTGCAACGTAATATGCAAAACTATTTTGGGGGAGGCTGCCGTCAGCAATCCCTCTGACAAAGGGATGTTGCAGACAAGCTTCGCTTAAGTCTTGATTTGCTTGCCAAAGATAATTGGAATTTGTCATGCAATTTTGAATCGATGGGTTATGATTGTAATTTTTATAGTCTGACTAAACATCTATGATAACAGATGTTTGAGCTTGGCGTGTGTCATTCTTATGGTATCTTTTATTTTTCGTATTTAAGAAAATAGATAATTGTTGGTATGCGGCTATTTTGGGGGCTGCTGTTGTCTGGCTCAAAGAGCGAAATTACGTGCCGAACCTCTCTTGTGAAGCAGCCCGCGTGTTTGGGTAAAAAGAAACTTTTGATTTAACGGTTGAAAAGCCGATTTTTAAACAGAAACTGCAATGAACGATACACCTAAGTATTCCTTGGTAATTCCTATCTATAACGAAGAAGAAAATCTCGCGGAATTGTATCGGCGAATTAGTGCCGTGATGGATCGAATGGACGGCCCAGTAGAATTAATTTTAATCAATGATGGCAGTCGCGATCGCTCTCTCGAACTTTTGCGAGAATTGCACGAAAAAGACGCGCGAATTTGTTACCTCAGTTTGGCCCGCAATTTCGGTCATCAAATAGCTGTAACTGCTGGTTTAAACTTTTCTAGCGGTCAAGTCGTAGTCATCATGGACGGCGATTTACAAGACCCGCCAGAGCTAATTATAGATATGGTAGAACGGTGGCAGCAGGGCTATCAAGTTGTTTACGCTCAACGCACTCAACGCCGTCAAGAAGGTTGGTTTAAGCGGTTGCCGGCTTATATGTATTATCGCATTTTGCGCCATCTTGCTGATGTTGATATTCCGATAGATACCGGAGATTTTTGTTTGATGGATAGGTGCGTGGTAGATGTACTCAACGCCATGCCAGAACGCAATCGTTACATTCGGGGACTGCGGGCTTGGATTGGTTTTAAACAAACGGCGGTTAAGTTTGAACGCGATCCGCGTTTTGCTGGCGAGGTTAAGTATACCTTCAGAAAATCTTTAAGTTTGGCGATGAATGGTTTAGTATCTTTTTCAAAAGTTCCCCTCAGACTTTCGATTTATATGGGGTTATTTGCTGCATTTATATCTGTGTTAATGGCTTTTTTAATTTTGTATTGGCGGCTTTTTTATCCAAGTTCTGCCTTAACGGGTTTGACAATTGTGATGATGGCTGTTTTCTTTTTGGGTGCGGTGCAGTTGGTGAGTATTGGGATTTTGGGTCAGTATATAGGGCGTATTTATGAGGAGGTGAAGGGCCGCCCGCTTTATACGCTGGCAGAAGTTGCTGGTTTTGGCGATCGACACCGATCGCCAAAATAATTTTAGCAAACATCGGTTAACTCATCGTGCCTAAATTATCTAATTTATGAGATAATTTAAGCAGGGTAAGAGCATCTCAATCAAGCTTGACAAAAGGAGTTGAGAACAGTCATCATATAATCATTATTCATAGCAGCCTGTTTGATTTTTTGACGAAGACTACGCTGCAATGTTTTCTCCTGATTAAGAGCGTTAAGTGCCATCCGTCTCAAGATGGTCAAATTACTCTTGACTATAACCTTAACGAATCCGACATTGATCCTCATGGAACGTGACATCTAAAGTGCAATGAACTTGGTTTTCAATAGTCCAATGTTGACGAATGGCACGACCAAGAAGTTGAGCATCCGCAGGCAGAGAAGTTAGATAAAATTGGACTTCATGAGTCGTTTTGTTCCAAAGATGGCGGATTCTTTCAATAATGACGATGGTTTGCAGTCCCGACCACTGGTCTTGTTGATAAAGACCACCGAAAGCCTCTAAAGGAACAGCCAAAACATAACGTTTTTCAGTGCTATTTTGTCCCTTTTCAATCTGTTGGTTATAACTAACTTTAATGCCTTCAAAGTTATTAGCTCTTCTGGTATCAAACCCTTCTTTAACCTGAGAATGTAAAGTGGGGTGATTAGCTTTAAGAGATACAATATAATCAGCTTTTTTGTGGCGAATTTGTTTCACAATCTCGGTTTGAGTTTCCATCGCATCAATGTTAACGTCAGCCCCGGTCAGGTCTAATAACTCTAAGGATCGCGAATTAAATAACTTACAATTTTAATTGTTATTGTGGGATGGGCGTCCCGCCCGTCCACTCATGACG
>NZ_JAUBOR010000097.1:0-3397 GCF_036700305.1 Microcoleus sp. Z1_A1 | reverse complement strand
GGATCGCGAATTAAATAACTTACAATTTTAATTGTTATTGTGGGATGGGCGTCCCGCCGGTCCGTTTTGGACGGGCGGGACGCCCATCCCACTTTCAAGAGTGGAAGTTATTTAATTCTCATTCCTTAATAAGTACAGCTTCCTGTACTTACCGCAAGATGGTTCTGTCCTCAAGCTTCCGACTCATTGCAGAGTCTTGTTCCCGTGTGCCCCACGGTACAATTCAAAACCCAAAATACTGGTTTCTAGGCGTACTTGTTGCTCGAAGTTTTTACCCGCGCCAGCTTTTCTGCGCTCAAGCCCATAACTTCAGTTTTCAAGGTGCGTTGCCTTCAGGCGACTGGGTTTTTAATGTGGTTGAATACCCTAGCCACATTACAATATTATCATGACCAAGAATAAAAAGTCGTCCTAGAAGGACGGGGCTTTAGACCCAATTTTTTGGTAAAATGCTTGCAGAGGCTGGTGCAGAAAACGGGCCGATCGCCCGATCGCCATTGTGTCTCACGGCTTTGTATATTCAACTCTAAAACTTAAAATTGCACGGACGATCGGAAATAGCTGACAGCTACATTATGACCAAATTGACTCTGGTAATCGGCAACAAAAATTATTCCTCTTGGTCGCTGCGCGCTTGGCTGGCGATGAAACAAGCTGGACTGGAATTTGCCGAGGTGAGAATCCCCTTAGACTGGCCGACAACCCATGAGGAAATTCGGCGCTATTCTCCTTCGGGAAAAGTGCCAGTTTTAATCGACGGCGACTTGAAAGTGTGGGAATCTTTAGCAATTTGCGAATACGTTGCAGAACGCTTTGCAAATGATTTGTGGCCGACAGATGTAGCCCAACGGGCGATCGCCCGTTCCATCTGCGCCGAAATGCACGCGGGTTTCCAAAATTTGCGCGACAATATGCCGATGGACTGCCGCAACCGCTATCCGGGAGAAGGGAGGACTCCCGGTGTAGAAGCAGAGATCGATCGCATCTTTGCCATTTGGCGCGAATGCCGTCAAAAATTCGGAACAGGTGGCAATATGCTATTCGGAAAATTCACAATTGTTGACGCTATGTTTGCCCCCGTTGTGATGCGTTTTGTCACCTACGGAGTCAAATTAGATTCAGTAACAAAAGCTTATGCGGATGCGATTTTGGCCTTGCCTGCCATCCAGGAATGGGTAGCAGCAGCTTACAGCGAAACGGAAAGTATTCCACACATGAAAATCTAGGAAAAATCAGTTTACTTAAACTCAAATCTCAAATTTCAAGTCTCAAATATGAAATCAGGATGCGGATTCTTTTAGTTGATGATGAAGTTGAGTTGACTGACCCTTTAAGTCGAGTTTTAACGCGCGAAGGTTATACAGTAGATGTGGCATTTGACGGAGCAAGTGGCATCAATTTAGCCATGCAGGGCAATTACGATTTGCTAATTTTGGATTGGATGCTACCGAGACAAACCGGACTAGCAATTTGCCAGAAATTGCGATCGCAAGGACGGAATACGCCAGTGCTATTTCTCACCGCCAAAGATACCGTAGACGATCGCGTACAAGGACTCGACGCCGGTGCAGACGACTATTTAGTCAAACCTTTTGAACTGCGAGAATTGCTAGCCAGAGTCCGCGCCTTGCTGCGGCGGCCTCCTACTTTTGATGCCGAGGTTGCTGTCGGGCGGCTGCAAGTTGCAGATTTACAGCTAGACTACGACAATCAATTAGCTTATCGGGGCGATCGTACAATTGACTTATCAGAAAAAGAATGTCAGTTATTAGAATACTTAATGCGCCATACCGGTCAATTGCTAACACACGAACAAATCCACCAGTATTTGTGGAGTGAAACAGAAAAACCCAGCAGCAATGTATTAGCCGCTCAAATTCGCCTCCTGCGCCGCAAAATAGAAGCCCCGGGCGAATCTGTCCTAATTCACACAGTCTATGGCAGAGGCTATCGCTTTGGAGAAGCCAATTAAAAATCATAGAAATTGTACAAAAATCATTTTTACTTCTTCCCTCTTCCCTCTTCCCTCGGACTGACATCCATTACATCCGTTACATCCGTTACATCCGTTACATCCGTTACATAATCCGTTGCCGAACTTCCTTTTTCCTGGGGCTATATTATCTATTATCGGGAAAGTGTGCACCCTAAACCAGCCTTTACGTATCTTGACAAACCAAAGTAATTACTGTCACCTCCGGGGGACAAAATAGTCTTCCCGGCGCATAAGTTCCCAAACCGCGATTCACGTACAGCAAATTACTCCCAACCCGATGCAAACCGCTAGCCCATTCCCAGTGAGTAACTACTCGATCGCAAGCCGACAGAAAAGGAATGAACTTTCGGATTCGTTTAGGAATAAAATAGCCAATTTTTCTGACCCAAGCGTACAAAGGGCCGATACCAGGAATAACGATTTGACCGCCGTGAGTGTGCCCAGAAAACTGCAAATCAATCCGCCAATTTTGCAGATTTTCAGCAGTATCAGGATTGTGAGACAAGACAATCCGAGGAATTGCGGGATTTATGGATGCCATTACAGGTTTAGGCGCAAAATCGCCCGACCAAAAATCTGCTAACCCAACTAAAGCCAATTCAGACCCCAAAGGATAGATTGCTTCGTTGTACAAAACCCGAATTCCGACGCTATTTAAAGCATTAGTAACCTCGGTTTTTGCCCTTGGCCAATAGTGGTCGTGATTGCCCAAAACCGCGTAAATTCCTACCCGACTTTGCAAGTTTTTCAATCGCTGCACTAAGCCGTAAATAGGTGCGGGGTCGTAGCTAATAAAGTCACCGGTTAAAAAAATTAGGTCTGGTTCAGCTTCATTTGCCGCAGCAATCGCCTCTTCTAGCAACCATTCCGACAGCCGCACCCCGTCATAGTGAAAGTCCGTAAGCTGTACAATTTTAGTACCGGATAGATTTGCTGGAAGATTGGCGATTGGTATTGTTAAATGCTCTACTCGCAGTTTCCCAGTTAATAACCTGTGCATAAATCTAAAGTTTATTGATGACAGAGCGCCACCTCTAGCTTAGCAAATAAACAAGCAAGACTGCCAAACTAGATATTCTTCCCTTTTCCTTATATTCTCTGACTAATTACTACATTCAGGGACGCAAAAAGTCGGATTTACTCAAGAAAATTGAAAAAGAAATGCCCAATCTTCAGTTAGGCTTTCTTGCAAAATTGTTTGGGTTTTACGCCCCCAACTACTACAGCATTTTTATAAAAAAATGACAAGCGAAATCCCCATCGCATCGGCTTACCACGCGGGGATTGCCCCTACCAAACACTATCTCATCACTAATGATTTATTACTAAGGATCGCGAATTAAATAACTTACAATTTTAATTGTTATTGTGGGATGGGCGTCCCGCCCGTCCACTCATGAC
>NZ_JAUBOR010000096.1:0-3430 GCF_036700305.1 Microcoleus sp. Z1_A1 | reverse complement strand
ACGTTTCTTTCGAGCAAATCCCAGAAAAACTATATAGCCACCCAAATAACGCCAGCGGGGAAAGGCTACACCCGGAGTTTCCTTATGGAGGGGACAGCCTCGAAACCACCGACAACTCCCAAAACCCCACTAACCAATTAACTCCGGCTCCCCTTTCCCCCCAAATAAGTTCCGATTCTACCGATAACCCAATCGAGACGGAGGCTCGACTGAGCGCTCGTCCAACTTCCTTGCCCGCCGATACAGAATTTCAAACCCTTTCCCCAGAAACTGCTCCAGAGGCTTCTGCCTTAACAAACTCCCCAACCCTAGAACAAGTAAATTCCCCAGGGGCAAAAGGCATTCTCAACCGCACGCCCCAAAGTTCCTCAACCTCCCAAACAGCTCAGGTTCCCCTTGGAACCACAGCCAACGGCGTAGTTTCGGTTCCCCTGTTGTGGGATGAAGGCTCAGGCAAACAGCTTTACGACAAATTTGCCGTCACCCTCACAGACAACGTAACGGCAACTGACGGCTCTATTGCTTTTCGGAAGGGCACGGTTGTCATTGCCAAAGCCAGCACCGTCAGCAAAACCAATCGCATGGTACAAGCTACTGCTGTGGCGCTCGTCTACTCTGATAGAAACGGTCAGATTAAACAACAGCCCATTCCAGAAGGCGCAATTTTGATTGCAGGAGAGGGCGGAGGGCCGCTGATTGCTTCAGGCTACTTCGACCCAGGGAACGATATTGCCGGACAGGATATCCTCACCGCAGTGCTGTCGGGAGTTGGACGAGTCGGTCAAGTGTTCGCAGAGCCTAAAGTCAGGAGCTCTAGCAGTATTAGCGGTAGGTTTGGGGGCAGTACAACCACCGTTGAAAGTCGAGACCCCCAAATTTGGTCAGCCGTCCTCGATGGCTTTTTCAGCCCCCTGGCAAAACGGATGGAAAGCCGCTCAGATAGAGCAACTGAAGAACTTTTAAATCGCCCCAATGTAGCTGTGGTTAATAAAGGAACCCCGGTTTCTATTACTGTTAACAGCTTTCTCAACATTTACCGTTGACCGAGGCGTTGGTAAACGGTTAAGTCGCCCCAACGCGACTGCGGCGATTAGTAAATAAAATCCCCGTTTCTAGTGTCAACAATTTTCTCAACATCAACCGATAACTGCCATGACGAATCGCATCCAATCTCCAAGAATGCTTTCCCTCGGAGGGCTTTTGTTCACAGCAGTGTTCGCTGCTGCGAGCTACCCAGACTGTGCTTTTGCTCAATCAAGAGTAACAGGCTATCAAACTGTGGGTCGAGATATTGCCGTCAATAGTGCGATCGATATTTTAGTCTATCCCGGCCGCGCAAGTGCGATCGACTTCAGCTCAACCGATGAAGCTCTCGCCTACGTTTTAATTGCCGACCCCTCAAAAATAGTTTTCAGCACCGATGCACAGTTGGCAAGCGGCCAAGCCAAAACTGTTTTCTTGCGTCCCATTCAAGCGCTCAATTTTCCGGGAGCTACCACAGCTACCATCACTAACCTTTCAATCAAAACTGTAGATTCAAAAGGGAAACAGCGACTTTACAACTTCAACATCGTTCCTACCAACAAAGAACCAGAACACTTAGGAATTCGCATCGCTCCCCTAAACCCAAGAATGTCGCCGACTGTGAACGTTGATAGAGGTCGTGCACCCACAGCATCAGATGTCGAAAAAGGATTGCTAATTGCCATTCAAAAAGGCTACACAGCAGCCAACGACCCCGTAGTCTACAGCGTGCGACAATTTTTAGCGCTAGTAAGAAATCACAATCTATCGGCGGCCGATGCTGCTGCACGAGCCGGAGTAGACTTGTCTGTGATTGTCGAGCTGAGCCGCATTGCACGAGAAGAATTCAACTACCCTGGAACAAGATTTCAACAGCGACAACCGCCAACAGCCCGAACTACTCGGCTTTTTAAAAGTCGCTCTGCTTTTTGATTGGAGCCGGAGCTGCGGGAATAGGTAACGGGAATGGGGAATGGGGAGTAGGGAATGGGGAGTGGGAGAGAATTGACTGACTGTCTCCTAACTTCCTATTACCCATCCGATTATCGAAAAGTTGAGATGCGAATCCTCTCCTCAATACTGCCCGCGCTGAGTCAGGCTGGAGCCTGTGTCACTAACCGCTCGCTCTGAGAACTTATGGCTTTTGACTGATTCAGATTGGTTTGAGGCTGCACTATTAATAGGAATTAGTCAAACAGCATAACGAGACCGAGCGGGGATGGTGAGTGAGAAGAGGAGAACTCTTCTACGGATGGTGTTACTCCCCTCTGAAGAAGAACATTTTTTTCCTCATTCTCCACTCCTTTGTTCAACCAATGTTCCGCCCAAAAAGCTCTGTTCAAAAAAAGTCTGCCCTCCCGCTGCGCGTTGTGCTTACAGTCCCCAACGCTCTTTTGATTTCAATCTTACTAGCTCTAACGGGGTGGCTTTCTTTTCAAACAGGGCGACAGACAATGAATGACGTAGTTGCACACCTATTGGGAGAAGCAACGAGCCGTATCTCTGACCGCCTTGACAACTACTTAACAGAAGGGGTTGGGAAAGGAGAAAGGACTTACAATCAAATTCCAACTGGTTCGGTAAACCAACTTTCCCCAAGTCAAACAGCCGGAGTCACAATCAAACCAAATGGGGAAAGAAATGGGTCAGACTCTCCAAAAACAATATTCCGTCAACAAAAAACAAATCCTGCTTTTCCCACCCCAACCTCAACATTCAACTTGCACGATTTCCACATCAGCCCTAACTGTCAAGCCTTTATCTTAGACCGAGAGGGACATTTAGTTGCTCGGAACGAGGTAACTGAACCAAAACCGTCTATTTCTGCTGACGGACTGCAGCGAAGAAGCGCCCGAGCTCTGCAACAACAAGTAATCCAGCTTTCAACAGAGTATTTGCTTAAACATTATGGCAGCCTCGCTGCTATTAACAGCAGCCAAAATCTTAACTTTACCGCCAGCAACTCTAGATACTTACTGCAAGTCAGACCTTTTGAAAACTCGAAAGGCTTAAACTGGCTAATTGTAGCAGTTGTCCCTGAAACCGATTTTACGGACAAAGTTCAGGCTAACACCCGCAACACTATTTTGCTCGTGCTGCTGGCTTTGGTTCTTTCTATCTGCCTTTTGCTGTCCATTTCCCTAAGAATAGAACAGCGGCTGCAGCGGTTAATTTCGGCAACAGAGGCGATAGCTGGCGGCGACTTCGACTCAACAGTTTCAGGTAGCGGCGTTGCCGAACTCGAAGCCTTAGCTTGTGCTTTCGAGCGCATGAATTCCCAGTTAAAAGCATCTCGCCAGCGGTTAGAAGAATATTCTGGCGATTTAAAACGGCAAGTTGCACAGAAAACAAAGGAACTAAAACAAGCTAAAATTGCCGCCGAAAGTGCCAATCGCGCTAAAAGTAC
>NZ_JAUBOR010000095.1:0-3793 GCF_036700305.1 Microcoleus sp. Z1_A1 | reverse complement strand
TTCAACGTCACCGAAGAACAAGTGGAGAACCCTCAATACTGGATTGATTTATAAGAGATACCGACCGAAATTAAGTCCTCGCTCTTACAAAACAAACGTGTCACATTGTAATACCATTTCTAAAAAGTCTTGCTCAAATCTGCATCGTTGGGTTTATTTCACGAAATCAACCTACTGTTGCTACTGTTGCATGACTTTTAATAAATGGTATAATTCGGAGGTGTCTAATTCGGATATGTCTAATAATTCAGGTGTTAAATCCAGGCATTCCTGACACCTGAAAAGATGGCTAACGCCGTTTTTTGGGCTGCGTTTTATCCGAAGAACGACTTTCAAGCGTCTGGTTGGCTTGAAGAGAGTGCAAATTGTTACCGGGAAGCAAGCTGTAGACCACTTTGCGCTTGCGGAAAACCCTAGTACCATCTACAGGCATTCCCTTTTTCCAAGCGTCTGCAATCGCCTTTTTGTCGGCAGAAATTACGATTTTGGTTTCGACTCGGCGATAGGGTTCTGGCAGTTGAGATGGGTCAATCAAAACTTCACAGGTACGCGGATTTTCCTTAACAGTAATGCGGCGGTGTTTGCCAATAACTTCGGAAGTTAACACGCCGCACTCGTTGAAGTAGAGAACAGTTTTGTCTAAGCGCTCTCTCCACCCCTGGAGTTTGTTGAGAGCTTTTGAATGCAGTTCTATCAAATACTGCATTCGCGCTGTAATTCCTGCAATTTCGGCATCAATTTGGTCGGCTAAGTCGGCATGGGCATCAACAGCGAGTTCCTGGGTTTCTTGGGTTTGCCAAAGGGATTGCAGCAGTTGATCGATTTCTTCTGAGCTTTCTGCTGACTCTAGTTGATGCCAAAGTTGAGCCGCAGTTATTGAACTTTGAGCAAGCGTTGCTGTGGCTAAATTCATGCTTAGTATCCTCCGTTGATGCAGGTGTGATAATAATCGCGGCGTTCTTCGAGTTGAGTAAGCGCAGCCCTTGTTTCCGGGTCGGATTTAAGAGAGATTTGTTTGTCCTTTTGAATCCGGCTACCTGGTTGAGAATGAGTTAAATTTTGTGAGTTTGACTGGGTAATTTTTTGCATACAATTCAAAAAACTTTCTTAAAAATAGCGCGACCGCGCTCTTAAAAAAAGGAGTATTTAAAGTTATGAATTATCCTATAGTTTTTTACCCAAAAGTGGTAATGCAGTTCTGCCATCAATATCCTTTGCCAGAGGCAACTTCTAGTTGTGCCACCTCATCCCAACTTCAAGAAACTCAACAATTCGGGAAACCTGTTGTTTTGCTGACTCCGCCTCAACCACCTGTGGTGTTACCTGTCAAGTTGCTGTGGTTAATTTGGGTATTTTGGCTCTATGGTGCGATCGTACTTCCGCTATTAGCTATTTCTTGGGGTTGGCTGTGGTGGGAAATGCTGTTGGTAGTAGCTGCTTATTCATGTTTAATTGCGGCTGCTTATAGTTATGTGTTTGGTTGTCGCCAAAAGCTGCTATCCAGGTATAAGCAGCAAGTTCTTGAGTACAATCAACAAGATATGTTATCCCAACAAGAGATATTATCCCAACAAAAAAGCTTATCCCAACAAGAGACGTTATCCAACAAACAGCAGGAATTTTCTAGTTTTAAGCTAGGAAAAGAAGGGTTGCAGACAGTTTTTACAAGTGTAAAAATTGACTTACAGCACAGAAATCGAGCGCTCAAGGATTTGATGTCACTTCGGGTTAGTCCTAATGGCACATCTCAAGCTCGGCAAGGAGTGAGTGAACAACGCTTTTTGCAATACTTACAGCAATATTTCGAGGAAGTTGTCCAAGCAGCAGAGTTTAAAATTCCGTTATCTCAGAGGAGCTATTCAGCAGATTTTACTGTAATTCACACTCCATCTGGACTCGGAATTGATGTCGAGATTGATGAACCTTATGCTGGCAAATCTAAGAAGCCCACTCACTGCTGCGATGCTGACAGGGATATGCGCCGCAATCAATTATTCTTAGAGTGGAATTGGATTGTGGTTAGGTTTACTGAAAAGCAGGTGGTTCAGGCTCCTTTGAGCTGTTGCAAGTTCCTGGCGATTGCGATCGCCTTTGTAACGGGCGATCGCTCTTATTTAAAGCAACTGGAAACTGAACCCGATTTGCTAAGCGTCAAACCTTGGACAACAAGAGAGGCAAGGGCTATGGCTAAAAGCAACTATCGCCTTACTTATTTACCTGGATTTGGCGTCGGTTCTGCTTGCGATCGGCTTTCATCACAACCGTAACCGTTAAGCAGAAAGTTTTGATTAAACGCAGGCAATATTTGAGTCATTAACCGCGATAAATTGTTATAATTACTCAAATTAAAACTTAAATTTCCAGTCAAACAGGATAAATATAAGATGTTTTAAGTAAATTCGCGTACCAGCTTAGACCCAATCCTAATTTTCTTCTCTGCTTAATCATTAGGGTAATAACTGTATTTTTGAATTGTCTACCTAAACTCAGGATAAAATAACAGATTTTTCTGGTTTTTACAAGACAATTTTAGATGTTAACGCATTCATAGAAAGGGAGATAAAATAGATATGCTGTCATTTGAATCGGGGTTCATTGAAAGTCAACTGCTCAATCAAAGACTTCTGCAAACGATTCGCTTGGTTGGAGAGTACAAGGGCAAGCAGGAGTTATTCAAGCAACAAGCCCCGCAAGTTTTAAGCACTTTGCGCCAAGCTGCGGTTATTCAGAGCACCGAATCTTCTAACCGCATTGAAGGCATTACAGTGCCGCTAGAACGGATTAAAAAATTAGTAACAGAAAAAACAACGCCGCGCGATCGTTCAGAACAAGAAATTGCGGGTTATCGGGACGTGCTAACTACAATTCACACCAGTTATACCCACATTCCTTTTAGTACAGGTGTCATTTTACAACTGCACCGCGACCTTTACCAATTTGCTGTTAATACAGGCGGGCGCTGGAAAACAGTGGATAATGAAATTAGCGCCACTTATCCTGATGGGACTAAAGTGGTGAGGTTTCAACCTACTCCTGCTTATGCTACTCCTGCGGCAATGGAACGCCTGCAAGAACGGTTTAATCGCCTCTGGGAATCGGGCGAGATAGAACCTTTATTGCTGATTCCAACTTATATTTTAGATTTCTTGTGCATTCATCCATTTTTAGATGGAAACGGGCGGATGGCAAGGTTGCTGACTTTGTTGCTGCTATACAAAGCTGGTTATGAGGTGGGGCGATTTATTAGTTTAGAACGGATTGTGGAGAGAACTAAGGAGAGTTACTACGATACGCTTTACCAATCTTCCCAAGGATGGCATGAAGGGCAGCATAACTTATTACCTTGGTGGGAGTATTTCTTGGGAGTCATGCTGCTATCAGCTTATCGGGAGTTTGAGCAGCGGGTAGGGTATGTTACTTCTGCAAAAGGAACTAAAACGGCGATCGTATTGGATGCGATTAACAATTTGCCTCAAGAATTCTCGATTAGGGAATTGCAGGAACGGTGTCCAACAGTGGGAATTGATTTGATTCGCCGTCTCTTGCGCCGGGAAAGGGATGCGAGGCGTTTGGAATGTCGGGGACGAGGAGTTGAGGCGCATTGGCGAAAGCAATAGATACAGGAATTAGGCACAAGCAACTGGGTGTTGAGTTGAAGTACAAAACCTAACACCCAGTTGCAAAAATTATGCAGCCTGATGAAAGCGGTTAAGTGTTACAGCGGTTTTCGCTGTTATGAGGTACAATCAATAATAATGAAATATCATTATGTAATCAAAGCTAATGAAAGCAT
>NZ_JAUBOR010000094.1:0-4115 GCF_036700305.1 Microcoleus sp. Z1_A1 | reverse complement strand
TCACCTAAATTGCCGATCGGCACTACCTTTGAGGCCACTATTGAACCCTCGCCTAAAGGCAGCGCTCTGATCTTAAACATCAACCCTAGCTCTGTGCAACTAATTGAATCAGTTGAGGAACTTTCAGAAGTCGCGCCCACCCCTTGTCCAAACCGATCGCAATCCGTATCCCCAACCACTTGTCAAAAGCGATCGCTATCTGTATCGCCAACCCCTACCCAAAACAAACCGCCATCTCAACCCGAAGGCATTGCTGCCAGCCCCACCCACCTCTCACAATTGCTGAAAGATGCGATTTCTGAAGCATATAACCAAACTGGAGAAACTAAAATCCCTGTGGGAAACTGGACAGCTTTTATTAGCCAATCTCGCAATAATGTTAGGTGTTTAGTCAGAGATGAAGCTGATAATCCGGTCTTGGCTGCTGACTTGAAAACAGGTCAAATCATTAAGAAGCTTTCTGAAAACAGCAGCTCTCAGTTTATCAAATACCTCAGAGAGGTTGATGCTGAATTAGCTTCTACATCTTCAAAAAAAAGAGATGCAGATACACAACTTTTACATCAACTACCGCACAGCTAAGAGCGGGTAGGTGTGAACACCAGGAAAGCTCGTTGACCGAACAGTTAGTTTTTTAGTGAGTTTCAAACAGGGGATAAGCTGTCGCGCCTTTAAATTGTATACTTCAATCTTTGTGGGAAAAGCGTCAAAGTTTCTCCCCCTCTCCCCCTCTCTTTCTCCCCCTCCCCAACCAACAGATATTTTAGATGCGTAGCAGCTTAATTATTAGTGGGCGACGATTCCCCCTCCGATTGGAGGGGGTCACTTTAACTCCCCAAAACCGCACTTTAGAGTGAAGTCACTAGCCACACTGCTCGAATTTCATGGGAAATATCCACTCACCCCGCCACAAAGATTATGGCTACAAAAACAGCATCCCGAAGCCGAAGCCAGGGAAACTACATCACCCCTAACACAGCCGAGGGCAAGAAAATCCTCAACTACCTAAGAAATCGCTGCGAGAAAGCTTTAGATTACTGCCTGGAAAACGGACTCACCAGCGTAGAAGATTTTGCCGATGCAATTGAAGAACTAACGGAAGCAGACGGCAAACCTGGCATTAGCGTGGAGGTCAAGCACAACGGACTCGTCCTCAGTTTGAGCGATCGACCTGAGTACGGCTCTACCACAGGAAAGTACATGATGGAACACTTGGGAGAGCCCGACGACAACCGATTTACTAAAACAGGAATTGAGGCGTTACTCGATTCGCCTCGAACTAAAACAAGGTCTAAAAAAGACAATTTACTAGATGAATTGGATGATGAGCAACCCTCCCCCAAGTCTAAATCTAAAGCGACCACCAAGTCTAAAAAAGACGATTTACTAAATGAATTGGAGGATGATGAACCCTCCTCCACGTCTAAATCAAAAGCGGCAACCAAGTCTAAAAAAGACGATTTGCTAGATGAATTAGAGGATGATGAACCCTCGCGTCGCTCGAAATTTAAAGCCAATACCAAATCACAAAAAAATGAAATAGAAAGTTGGGAGGATGACGAGCCATCACCCCACTCTCAAACCAAAACTAGACCTCCCAAAGATGACCTAGAGGAGTTGGATTCGGAGGAACCACTGGTTAAATCTAAAGCCTTAAACCGCTCTCCGAGAAATCAACTAAGTGAGTTAGATGAGTTTGAAGTCAAAGAACCTCAACCTAAAGCTAAGCCTCAAACTAAAAGCCACCTTCAAAACTCTGAGCGAGAAGATTTGGAAGACGAAGAATTATCAGCTAAATCCCAAGCCAAAAGAAAACTTCAGACAGATGAAGCGGTAGAAGTTGCTGAATCCTTAGCACGCACACCTTCAAAAACCCGAACGAGCCAACAGCGACCTCAAGGCAAAAAATCAAACGACCAGAACATCGATAGTATCCTCGATGCTGCTGTACAAGTTAGTGGTAGAACAGCCATTTCTGGAAATGAGGTAGAAGGTACAACTGTCAGCGGTATGAGCGGTCAAGTTGCAGTTCTCGCTACTCTGATTGGCAAAAAAGCAGCTTCTCAAATTATAGAAGCTGCTCTTGGGGCTGTCCAAGAGCGCCAAGTTGCCGGTATTGTCAAAAGGCTCCAAGCTCAAAGCCAGCGGGCTGACTCGCTCTCCCAGCGAGTTACCAACTTGGTTGAAGCGGATTCAGTTGCAGATGCAATGGTCGAATCCGAAGCTTTACCGATAGCTGAACCGAAGCCAGAACCGGAACAAAACATCTTACCTGAACCGGATGCCGAATTTGTGTCAACACCCGGTATGCTCTTAGCTAAAGCTGTTAGCAAAGTTCACGGAAAAGTTGATAAAATTTCCGGCAGTGTGAGAGACAACACTTCTGAAAAAACGGCTGCTATTAAGATTGACACAGAGGCGAGTTTTGAAGAACAACTCGTACAAATAAATGAAGCACTCAACCGACTTGAAAAGCGACTCGATACCCTAGAAGAGCGAATAGAAGCTTTAGAGAACAAACTTTCTCTTCAAAAAAGCGAGACAGGCGTTCAAGCTGGCGATGCAAAATTAGAACCGCCCGACAGCTCGACTCCATCCCTCAGCGACCAATTCGTACAAAACGGAACAGAAATAGGTGAAAAAATTTCCTTAGAATCAACAATCCCAGCTAGCAGCGCTAACGCTACTGCTAAAAAAATCACTGTGACCGCCCAAAATCTTACTCAGGACTCCCAACTTGCAGCAACACTGGCAAAAATTTACAGCCTAGCTGAAGAAGAAGCAAATGCGGAAGGCATTGCATTAGAAGATGGGGTTGATTTAGGAGAAGCCAAACTTTATGTAACAAATTTTGACTCCTCTACCGCTGTCAGCTTAAAAACTAAGGAAGGCGAGGAACTGTTTTCAGCAGTACAGGATAAAACTGGAGAATGGGAAGTTACAAACGACTTCCTGAAACCTGAAGAAAAAGAAGAACTCGACCGCTTAAAGATTTTTCAACAAGCTCTCAACCAAGAGCGGCTAGCTGAAATGGTAAAGAGAAGCGGTCAGGATGAAGTGAGCTTTACCGATTCCCAAGGCTCGCGCCTCGACTTTGAAGTCGAATTCAGCGATAAATCCAAGTCGAAGGGTACTGTCAAAGGCTTTAACTCTCACAGTGAGATAGTTTTTGAGGCTAGCCTCCAAAAAGGTAATGTTGAGGTACTTTTGTGCGACATTCCACCAGAAGTAGTAGAAAATCTCCTATCCCAACAGCAACTTGCTCAAAACCAGAACTCCAACAAGCAGGAAGCTAAAAAAACTGAGGTGGAGATGGAAATTTGAAATAAGTTATTTCACTTGCACCCTCCAAATGGAGGGGGTAATTGTCACTATATAAAATCACCGTATTTGGTGATTTTGCAGGTATTAGATACCACTTAAATTGGCATTAAAGCACTAAATTTATCAAGAGAGTGACATGGCTACTTACTTAGACCAAACAAGAAATGAACGAAACCGCAACTCATTATCACGCTGGTTAAAACAACAGAAAATAAAACTGGGCGACCTTCCATTCCTCGGCATTTGCCTAACCTCACTCATCTACTTCAGCCTTCATGACCCGCTCTTAATTGCGACTTTAGGCTGCTCCAGCATTGTGTTTTTGAGTTTATGGCACCTCACTAGAGCTATTCCCATTGTAGAGCGATACATAGGCTGCAAAATTCGCTTTTGGCACATTGCCACTGCCATTATCACCTCTACTGCACTTTGCTCCGTACTCGATTCCCCAGCCAACGCCCTCTTCCTCTCCGGCTTAGAAGAATTTATGCAAGAACTCGCAGAAGGAGCCTCTTCAGCAGGAGGCGAAGCTATTGATGCCGAAGTCATCGAACTGATTTTCAACTTAATTCGCGGAGCATTTCTTTTGTTAGTAGCAGCCGCTTCTCTTTTCGCCTACAACCAAGCACAACAAGGTAATGACTGGAGACCAATTGTTACCCAAGTTGCCTTAGCCTTTGCCATTGTAATTGCCGTTGACGTAGTAACTTTTCTGGTAAGGATTCAGGTCTGAAATTCGGGAATGAGGTCAGGCATAGGAAAGTAGTCACAAGAATGGGCATTCATAGCCT
>NZ_JAUBOR010000093.1:0-4320 GCF_036700305.1 Microcoleus sp. Z1_A1 | reverse complement strand
GCCGTGTGCGGTGAAAGTCGCAAGCACGGTTTTGTAGGAGAGATGGTAGGGGACACTCTGCCATCGACTCTCTAACTATCTCGATATAATATGAGCTTATCATCTCGGAGAACATTCAATCAACAGCTAGGACAATTTTTGCTGAGTGCTGCTGTTCCTCCTGCTGTTATCAAACTGTACCAAACTGAAGATTCGGAGCCAGCTTTATTAGAAACTAATCTTAACAATTTCCTGGCGAAAGCAGACCCAGAAATAGAATTATTAGTCCCGACCTTTTTAGGTAACGACAAGCGTCGGTTCTACGGCAGAGGTGTTCCGAAAAGTTTGAAGTTAATCGACAAATTTCCACTCGGCAGCGGCCGGACTTTTCTGGGAAGGCGGTCTGTAGTTTGGAGCGGCGCGGGTTGGACTGGACAGCCGACAATTACCAGAGACGGGGGAAAAACTTATTTAATTATAGGTGCTTATGACCACAATTTGCGAAAAATAGATATTGCTACCAATAAAGAAGTTTGGCGCTATAAATTTGATGATGTAATCAAAGGTTCATCAACGATTTATATCGATCAAAAAGCTAGCGCCGAAAACAGAATTGTAATTTTGCAGGGAAGCCGCAGTGGCGGTGGTGGCAAAAAAGTAGTGCCGAGTTTTAGGGCAATATCTTTTAGAACTGGCAAGGAACTTTGGAAATTAGACATCAGGAAAACGCCCAGCTACAGCCGGGATAATGACAGCAGCGCTTTGTACATCGGCGGTGGCGTTTTGTTCAATGCGGGGGAAAATGCGATCGGCTATTTTCTCGATAGTTCCACAAGCAGTGCAAAAATCAAAGAAGGCATCAAGCAGCCAAATATCTTGTCGGAGGTACAGCTTTATGCAGCAGGAGATATCAGAAAGCACGGCGGCAACTTGGTAGCGGAATCATCGCCATCAAGGCTCAAAGATAGAATATTTATAGCTGCTGGTTCCGGTCACATTTACGGTATTAGCATTGCAACTAAAAAGATTGTTTGGGATTTTTATACTGGTTCAGATTTGGATGGAAGTGCTGTAATTTCTAAATCAGGGAAACTATTTTGTGCCATTGAAAAACAATACATTCAGGGCAACGGCGGAGTGCTGAAGCTGAATCCAAATAAAGAACCGAATGCCAGCGTCGAATGGTTTTTGCCGACGGGGAATCGCCGAGTTTCTAGCTGGGAAGGCGGGATAATTGGCTCGGTGGCTTTGAATGATGAGTACAATCCAGGGGAGTTTCCGGCGCTGTTTGCCACAAATGCGCTCGACGGCAATTTGTACATCGGTTCCCAAGATATGATTACAGGTAAAAAAACTTTTGTGCCTTGGCGAAACCAGTCTTACGATACTCCGGTAATAGTATTTAAAAAAGCGATTGGTTCTTCAATTTCAACTCCGATTTTTACCGATGGCAATAAACTGATCAGTGCGGGATACAACGGTGTTTATTTGTTCAATTTGAATTGGGAACGAGCGAAGTCGGGGGATCAGAATGCTTTGAGAAATGCTAAAGGGGAGTTTTACCGTTTGAAAGTAATAGAATCGGGGAGATTTAAGCCGGGTTTGTCTTTTGAGGCGACGCCTGTAGTTTGGGACGGAATTGTGAGGATTTGCGCGAGGGATGGCTGGATGTATACTTTGGGTTAGTTATGGGTGTTTTGTACCTCTATCGGGAACAGGCTTTCTGGCCTGTTCTTAAAAGGGTGTTGAAATCCGCCAATGCCACTACCTGCCGTTTAACTTCGCTTATATCTTTCATATAAAGGATGTCAGGAATTATCCGAAACCTGTTATAGCAATCCTCGCATCATTTGTGAATTTCTTACTCCCTCCCCTTACTAAGGGGAGGGTTGGGGTGGGGTAAAAAATTTACGACTTATTTAGGATTAATCTAGCAGCAGTACACGGGCTTGATTGGTCGCTGTTGATTTTACTAAGGTGGGGCTTGGGATTGTCGCTGAATGCTGGGAATGTCGATCGAACTGAAGGGAAAGAGTACGAAAAAACGTTTCAACTGTGGCGGTAGAAGAAACAGGCGGGACAGTGAAAAGCGCTTTTTATCGGTATCAAGTGCGAATTCAGGTATTGGACGATCGCCCGATCGCAAAATCCTTCACATTCCATCACCCTAAACCAGTGGCAGCTAGAGTAGCGAATTGACAGAAGAAATCGGTTGATTTTCCCTCCGGGCCCTTTCTCAGGCTTCGTCGCACCAGGCCGAAAAGTCGATCGAATTTTCGGCGTGTTTTCGCTTTTGCTGGCTAAGCTTGTCATATTATGTCCGATCGATAACCCCTAATATGGTAGGGGATCCCCTCACCAACAATACCGGCCAATAATTGACAATCCCAAAAACCCGCCCCTTGTATCTTAAAAGAGTCAGACGGTAGACGCAGGGCAGTTTCATTCTCTTGTAGGGGCAATCCCCCCGTGGTTGCCCCAATCCCGTGGTTGCCCCAATCCCGTGGTTGCCCCAATCCCACCAAAGGCCTAACAAATCCTGGATGGGTAGGCATTCTTGGCACGAACCCTACAAAAAGCTGGTTTTCCCTAGGGGCAATCCGACCCCTACTCCCCGTGGTTGCCCCGAAACAGCCCCGACGGTAAAGGTGTTCCCAAAACTATGTCCCAGAAAGTCCAGTCGTCCCTTTAGTCGGCCAAAGTTCCAGCCTCACAGATAATAACGAGCACCGAAACCATTGGTCTCTAAATTGAGATGTTGCACGATGATCGATAAGCCTGTTTTGGGCGGCCTCTCCTGCCCACCCCCTACTCCCCACAAGAAAACTCATTCTTTGTGGAACGGGCCCCAAAGCCGGTTCTTGGTAATGGTGCAATATCTAAGTCTAAATGGCGCTGGTTGCTGAATCCGAAAGCGAGAATCCACGCACCGAATACGATCCAAGATTTTGTCCTGAGTTATAGCCCACATTCCGCAGATTCCACTGTCATCATCGGTTTTTACCTGTTTTTACCCACCAATCAACCTATCACTTAAACTTTTCTACCGTACATTCACGGATAAAAAACTTTTTAAGGGCATACTTTAGAGATTAAAAACTTTTTTATCAGTAATTATGCTGTGTAACACCGCTGTTTAGGAAGGTGAGTTATAGCTTTTTAAAAGAGAGAGAAGTCAGGACTAAAATCCGGATGGCAGCACCCCTATTTTTTGAGGCACGCCATAGGAAATAGCTAGCTAGAAGCCATCAATTTAGGCATTTTGCCTAAATCCAATCAGCTTATTCCCAATCTTCATCGAATCTTTATCAAACCTACTTGCATTAACTTGTGCTTTGCTTTAGATTGAATATGTGAAGGAAAAAAACCTGCTTCCAGTCAACATAAAAATAAAGGTGTCAGCCATGAAAATCCAATTAAACTTAGTCAAATCTATTTTAGCTGTTGCCGGTGTCGCTACTCTTAGTGCAGTATCCGCAGCACCTGCCTCTGCCTTCAGCTTTAGTAATATTGCTAGCGATAATACATCGGGAGATGCCTATGTAAATAGCTTTAGGTTTGATGTCCTAGATAATGGCTCCAATAACGTTTTATTCAACATTTTCAATGACAATAAAGACGAATCCGCCGCCGATATCTTTATTGCTGCTGTTCACTTGGACACAGGTTCTAATACCAATTTATTGAGCAACTTTGGCATTATAAATGGTCGTGGTGTTAACTTTACAGAGGGAGCTACTCCTCTGCCACAAACTAATAACCTTGCTACTCCTTGGTCTACGGATTTTGCAGCTGGGATAACTGGTACGCGGAACGGTGTCCAAACTGGTGAGGTTTTGGGATTGAGCTTTACTGGAAATTATAATAACGTAGTTTCCGCGTTGAATAATGGTACTTTGAGACTAGGGATGCACGTCCGGGGTATTGGTAGCAAGGGCGATAGCGATGTTTTTGTCAGCACCGGCACTAGCAACACTGAAGCTACTCCTGAACCTTTAACAATGCTTGCTGCTGGAGCCGCTGTTGGGTTTGGTGCTATGTTCAAAAAGCAACGTGCTCAGGCTCAAAAAGCTGAATAGGCGATCGTTTGAACTCGTTTTCGATTCTGGCTTGATGCCAAACTGATTACTTTATGTTCGAGCTAAAAACCTGGTTTCTTGGTGAAACCAGGTTTCTTAGTATCTGATAGCGCGGCACTCTGAAAACCCCGGACTTTTAAGGCGATATGAAACGCAGTTGTAGCGTTACCGCTGTTATTAAGAGTTACAGCATATTCCATGTAGATGTGGTACACACAATCTTCTAGCCCGTGTAAGGTGCGGATACACCCGTCAATCTGTA
>NZ_JAUBOR010000010.1:70171-180341 GCF_036700305.1 Microcoleus sp. Z1_A1 | reverse complement strand
TTAAGAATTGTTTTATAAAAAACAAATCATGCACAAATATGATTTTCTGTCAACTTAATTTAGATGCGTTTACCCTGTCTCTAAAAGAGCTTCTACTCTACTCCAAGCTATCTCGCTGGCTAATTTCAGGGTATCTGTCAATTTGTCAACTATGGGGGCTCTATTGCCCTCAAAATTAGTTAAATCTAGGCTTGGGAGAATTTGGCGTGGCGCTTGGTTCTCTCTTGTCGCCACTGTACTGTAATATTTTTTTGCCCAGCTAACTGCGAAGGAAGAAACGCTGACACATTTAGCTTTTGGGAGTTGGTCAATGTCCAGTTCGGTAATACATTGGGACGCCTGACTTGCGCCCTGTTGAAATTGGTCGGCTGCTGGTAAAGATTTTGAAGATATTTGTGAAATACCCGTCATGATAAACCTCGTTTTTTTATTAAGTCGCACCCGATCGATTCCCCTAATTTTTAACGTTGTTAACTACAATTTTCTGCATTTGTACGCTGACCGTCATCAGCCATTACGCTTAAAGCTATAAGCCATTTGGCTCGACTGCCTGCATCTTTTATAAGTTGCACGTTAATAACGTTATTTATTGTGTGATCGATCACCATCACCCTGTGATCGCGATACTAAGTGATTTTTTTGACCTATAAAGAGGGCTGCAAATAAATTTAATTTGTCTTAAAATCGGATAATTAAAGTCAAGTCTACCTCAAAAAAACTGCTGCTTGAAATACTTGATGTTGGTTTTGGAGCGCTTTGGTCGATCGCCCTAATCTATTAAACAAGCTAAGCTACAGCACGCTCTAAGGGTGACTTTGGTTAATTTATTTCTATAGCTGAATTAGAAATGTATTGTGAGCCTGACGATTGTTATGAAACCCTGACAATTTTAACAATCGGCTTTTCTAAATAAAAAATTAAATTTGAGATGAGAATCAGATTTATGTGCATTTAGTTAATGCCATTGCCAGGGCAGTTTTTTGTGATCCGTTGTTTAGGAATGAGAATTAAATAACTTAGAATGCGTGATGGTTCTTGTGGGATGGGCACTCTTAGCCCGCCCTTTCTGGACGGGCTAAGAGTGCCCAACCCACTTTCAAGAGTGTAAATTATTTAATTCGCGATCCTTAGCTTCCCCGTGAAGCGAAGCTATCCCGTAGGGAATCGCCCGCAATTGATCGTCGTCCATTCGATCGACCACCTACCCTTCAAAACCAGAATTAGCGAGTGACTCGCCCGGTAGCCCGCGCATTTTGCCAAATCCGGCGGGTTCGAGTCCTCTGTCGGAGGCCCAAGCCTGTCCCGACAACGAGAGGATTAGGTTGATGCGGGCCCCACGGGCGATCGATCCTCACAAACAGCACGGCCAGTACGTCTTTAAGGCTATGGCTTCGGGTAGGATTAGTAGGACGAGAGGAAGTGGATAAAATGAGCGCTAGCAGCAATTCAACAGAAATTAAGTTCGGAACCGATGGGTGGCGAGGACTGATTGCCCATGACTTTACTTTTGCCAACGTGCGAAAAGTCACCCGGGCGATCGCCAGTTACCTAGAAACCGCTTACACCAAAGACCGCCCAGTTCTAGTCTCCTACGATACCCGCTTTCTGGCAGACGAGTTCGCCCGCACTTCGGCGGAAGTATTGGCAGATTTGGGATGGACAGTGAAAGTGGTCGATCGAGATTGCCCCACACCAGTCATCGCCTACAGCGCCAAGCATCTCAACTCCGCAGGGGCCCTGATGTTCACGGCTTCGCACAATCCCGCACCTTACTGCGGCATCAAATACATCCCCGACTACGCGGGCCCGGCTACCCCGGAAATTACTGATACAATTGTGGCAAATATTGCTGGTGCTTCTGATGCCCCAGCTAAAGGCAGCCACAACGATAAAATCTCCAGTTTTGACCCGAAACCCGAATATCTGAAGTTTCTTTATACTTTGATCGATGTGGAGCGGATTCGCTCTGCTAAGTTGAAGGTGAAGTACGACGCTCTCTACTCGACTTCTCGCGGCTATCTCGACGGCGTTTTGGAACACTGCGGCTGCGATGTCGAAAGTTTTCATACCTACCGCGACGTGCTGTTTGGGGGCGGAATGCCCGAACCCAAGGGGGAACAGTTAGTCGAGTTGGTGGAAGCTGTTAAGAAGGATTCGGCGGATTTGGGTTTGGCTACCGATGGCGACAGCGATCGCTTTGGTATTGTTGACGAGTTGGGAAATGTCTTGACTCCAAACACCGTGCTGTTGCTGCTGGCGCGTCACTTGGTTAAGAATAAAGGCTTGACTGGGGCGATCGTCCGTACAGTCGCAACTACTCATTTACTGGACAATTTAGCCGCCAAGTACGGTTTAACAATCTACGAAACCGCAGTCGGTTTTAAATACATCGGCGAAAAAATGCGCGAAACTGCGGTGCTCATCGGTGGCGAAGAGTCTGGCGGTTTGAGCGTTTTGGGTCACATTCCCGAAAAAGACGGGATTTTGGCTGATATGCTAGTTGCTGAGGCGATCGCCTATGAAGGCAAACCGCTTTCTCAGCTAGTCGAAGAAGCCATTAAAGAAGCCAACGGCCCCCTGTACAACAAACGTTTGGACTTGCACCTAGAAGAAGCCCACAAAGCAGCCGTTTTGGACTCTTTTACCAAGAATCCCCCCACAGAAGTAGCAGGTATCCGCGTTAAGGAAATCGGCCGCAAAGACGGGATTAAACTTTATCTTGAAGACGGTGGCTGGGTACTGCTGCGGCCTTCGGGAACTGAACCCTTGATGCGCGTTTACATGGAAACCAATTCTGTGGAAAAAGAAAGCCAAGTTGCCCAACACATGGAAAAGGTAATTGCCCAGTTAGAACCTGTTTAACTTTCTACCTATTCCAACGGGGGTTTTTCCCCTAGTGCTTGGGATTGTGAGGTGCGCCGAAGCGCACCTTACCTATTTTTGATAACTCTGGCAAAGCCTCTGAACATTAATCATCGATACTGCTGGGCCAGTTACAGCACTTTCCAGGTAAGTGAAGTACAGAGAAACCGGGTTTCTTGAATAAAACCGGTTTCTGGCGAGAAATCCAGAAGAAACCCGGTTTCTGGGGTGTACTTTATAAACCTGGAATCCGCTGTATATATTTGCAATACACTGGGATTTGTTAAAGTTGGGGATTTGTAAATTTATCTATTTATTTTTAATTTTTAATTAATTTAAAAAATTCCTAAATTTTTTCCGAATCTACTTGACTTTTATCCAGATAAAATTGTATATTATTAAATAATGGGGTGTTTGCAAAAATAAAATTTTCACACATATTCCGATTATAAAACAATTATACAAGTTAAATTACTAGCCTGTCAACCGGTTTATGAAAACAATTCCTCTGCTCGCCATTAGTTTTTTAGTAGCAATTTTAGTCAGCGCGATCGGCATTATTTCAGTGCAAAATGCCGCCCCAGTATCCTTAAACTTTATCTTTTTTCAATCGATACAAATGCCCGTAGGAGTAGTATTGGCAATGAGCCTGAGTGCAGGACTGATCGGAGGTGCGCTACTGCAACCGCTGTGGAACCTTTCAGATTCCCAAAACTCGCGTCCTAAATTTCCGGCCACTCCAGAAGAATCTGACACCGTACAATATTAAATATATTTGATCCCTTACAGGGAATATACCTGACCGTCAATCAGCAACCGAGTAATTCCCTTAGCTCGCAAATAAGGCGCTGCTTTTTGCAGAATACTGCTGTCAGGAATCTTGAAAACCCTTTGATTGCGAGTAGCAAATCGGCGGGCCACTCGGTGATTGTCAAACACTGCCAGGGTTTTCTCGCGAATTTCCGCTGCCGGAATTTGACCCAGTTCGCCAAAAGCTTTTAGAGGCCTGGTGATTAACTCTGCCGCCCGATCGACCACCAAATAACAAATTTTGGGCAAAGATGCTTCGCTTAAAGGCAAAACTTGAATTAGTCCTGTACCCCGAAGCTCGTTAGCGAAGCCCTCGAAGAGGAGCGACTCCCCCGACGATAATGAACCCAGGAGACTGCCTTCAGACAGAGAGTCCTCATCCTCTACATCTTCGTCGAAGTCGTCATCTAAATCGTCTTCATCATCCTCATCATCCTCATCCTCGAAATCGCTAAAGTCTTCACCTGCCAGCAGCCCTTCTGCTGGCAGCATTGCCTTTAGTTCACCAGTCACAACAGCGCGGTGGCTTCGATCGGCAAAATTGGCTGCTGGGACATCTGGCACATCAGAAACATCCAATTCTGCAACTGGTTCAGGGACTGATTCAGAACGCTTTCTGATCGTCGGTCTCGAATTTGAGGCTGACTGCTGGAGGGGGGCTGACTCCGACAGGGGAACAGCTACAGGATCGATTTCGCCATCTGCCGATGACTCAGTAGTCGCCTCTGTCGGTTCAGAAACACTTGTGCGATGATCGGACAAACGCTTTTGTTTTTGCTGCACTAGAAATTCGTATTCCGGCTCCGACAAAGCCCCCTGAATGATGCGCCTCACAGTCGAACTGCTCACTCCGTAGCGCTTTGCCAGAGTGATAGTATTCTCGTTGGACTGTCGGTACAGCCTGATGAGTTCGCGTTTGTCTGAATCGGAGAGTTTTGTAGGCGTCATGCCAAGTTTTCCAGCAAAAAGACGTGAAAAGACGCAGGCGAGCAGTCAGCGAACTGTGATTTTTCCTTTTCGATTTCAAGCTCAGAGATGCTGACAATGGCAAAAAAGCTTTCGCGTCCCCATCGCTTGCCAAAGCAACCCCAATCTCAAATCGCTAGGCTGCGCGACGACTGCGCCTGCTCTGGCGAGAACGGGTTGAGATGTCATGTTCCAAGATAGCTCCAATTCCGAACAGGATGGCGCTGAAAACAAAAAAGACTTCCAGCAAACTTCCGCTTTGATAACTACCCTCAGCCTGAGTATCCCGCCATTTAAAGTACATATCTGCGATGTAAAGCGAAAAAGTTGCAGCCGCAATCATTCTCCAAGATTGAGAAAAACGTCCTCCCCAAAACGCCAGCAGCAATGCAGTAGCAATAATCAGCAGAAAAACGTCTCCAACGATGTAAAACAAATTGATTGCATAGGCGTAAGGCGACAGTTGCTTGTCAAGTGCTATTACCCATGCGGGAGTTTTACTTTGTTCTGCTGCTTCTTCTTCTTCTTCTTCTTCTTCGGGTGCGGATTTAGCAGCAGTCGCGGCTGTTCCTTTTACCATTGAGTTGGACGAATTTTCTAAACCAGCCCCTTTTGCTCCTGGCGCTGGCGCAGAGCCTGTCACTACTTCCTGGGTGGCTGCTGGAGACATTCCTAGCTGTAGCCTCCAAGACTCAGGTGCAGCAACCCAGATAGCTACAGCAATCCCGAAGGCTGCAATTCCCGCTAACAAAGCCCACTGCCAAATTTCTAGATTCAGCCGTTTGGAAGTCACAGCGATCACCATGCCCCCAATCAGTACCACATAGCTGCCCAGATAAAAGGCATCTGCGGGGGACACGTCCGGGTCGGCCTCGAAATACAGTTCCCAAATGCCAAATAGCACACCGCCGATAAAATAGAACAGCATCCCCAGACCAATGCCCAGCCAGACGTTGCGCCCGCTGACCATGTGCGGGCTTTGCCAGTTTCTAAAACAGACTAAAGCCGCTCCCAAGTATGCTCCGCATTCAAAAATATAAGTGCCGATCGAGTACCACAGAGGTAAACCCTCTTCTGCTGAGAGGGGGACGCTGAACAGCAAAAAGAACAGCAGCGCCATGACAGCCCAGACAATGCCCACAATCACTAGGGTCTGAGCTGACAGTAAAGATGAAGATGTAGATGACTTTTCTGAAGTGCTACTCATAGGGATTCCACGAGACCTAACTAGCGGTTGAACGCACCCCATCTCAATCTTTGATTGGAGATGAGGATTCTTTCGCCAAAAACCTTAAAAAACCTCGATCAGACGCTTCCGGGATAACTGGCGTCCTCAGTGTGTCGTCGGGGCTTTTGCCCTCGTACACTATAGAAAGACTAAGCAAGAATAATATCTATTTACTAATTCAATAAATTAGTTGTTAGTCGATCTTGTACCCGGAAATATAATGATAGACATACGGTAGATGTCTCCACCCTTAAGGTTTTTACAGTACCAAATCTATCTCTGAAATTATACCCTCAAAGGTTGAGGTATCTGTTTTTTTGCTTTCCCATTCCCCTACTCATATCAATGATTCTAGGTGGGGAATGCGATCGAAACTTAGTTAAATTGCCAGACCATAGGTGGCATCCAAACCGAATCAACAATTTGGTTGGTCAATACAAGTTGGCCATCCAACCTGTATATCGCGTACCCCCTACAGTGCAATTATCTAAGATCCATTATCTCGACCCAATTGTCTGAGCAATTGTCACAGATTTTCTATCCTGCGATCCACAACTTGTTGAGGGCTGATTGTTTCAGCCAATCTAGAAACTGAGTCCGATCCGGTGCTGGCATATCTTGCAGCACATCGCTCACTCCCTCCGCGAAGTCCGTATTGCCAAAATATGATTTGCCCAAGCGGTGGAGTTCTTGCAATAAGGTCTTGAGATGCTGCTCTTGCCAAGGAGGCACCTTGTGATTTTGCAAGGGACTAACGGTTAGCCAGTTTTTTATCGCATCAGGGGAGTCTGCCTGGGGGAAGTTTCCCTGCTGAAATACCTTGGCGATATCTTTCTGAAACGATGTGGCTTGCCTTGCGCCTAAGAGGTCTTCTACATCGAAGTAAACCGCTTGGAGGAGCAGCAGACAAGCCTGCGCGAACAGTGGTGCTTTGGCTGCTTCATTCCCTGCCGGTTCTTCACCGGCAAGCTGATCTAAACGGACTTTTCCCCAGACGCTATATCTATCCGGCTCTTCTAGCAGAACACAGGCTTTGCCTCGGTTGTCGGTTAAGTCCCGCCACAAGGCTCTGGCGTCTTCTGCTTGCTTGCCGTTGAAGGCGCTGATCAGGCGAAAAGTCTGCCCCTGATAATTGAGAATGGGAATTTGTTGATCCCGTTTTGGGTGTTGAAAATTGGTTATTTCAACATCCTGCCGTTTCAGAATAAACATGACACTGCGATTTGACTCCTGTCATGGCCGAGGTGCTGTGCTTTTGACACTCCCGATGCCTAAAGGCGAAGGGATTCTTGATTCAGCGAGTCCACTTAAATTAGCAGGATTGCTCCCGATCACCCAGAGATGGTGCTCTCCTCAAGCGTTCCGATACTTTTTTGCTAACAAATGCTAACAATTATCTAAGCTGAGATTGTCTCTCAGCCTTGGCGTATAAATCAATGCACGAAGGAAAATCCCCCGCGCACAATTTACGACTGCTGTACTGGCAACGCTTGATTTTCGCGCTCGTGCCGAGCAGGCGATTGACTGTTTTGCTTTGATGCCGTAGAGGAAGCTTATATAGAGGCTCCGTACCATCAGGGATTTTCACCTGAGTCTTTCAATCCTAGTTCTACCACATTTTTATCAAATATCAAGTCGAGCAGAATGTTAGCCAACATAACTCAATATCAGCAAATTAGTCATTCTGGCTCAACTCATACCTCAAATCAGGGGACGATCTCTGGTTTTTCGGTAATGTGGTCAGCGTTTTAGGCTTTGCCACTACGGGATGTTAACATAACCAATAGACATCTGGGAAAAAGCACCTGTGACTCTTTTGCTGTCTGAGTTCCGTCTTAATTTGGGGAGATATGCGATCGACCAAATATTGGGGTTTCAACTCGACCTCTAAATACTTTACCCGAGTTCACCAAAAAACGAGGGAGAAGCCCCGGGCTACCGACATGGGGAGGAAAGCGGCTGCGACGACCGTCGCCGTGGAATGATCGCAACTTGAGTCGCAATGATATGATAAGTGCAGCGATTAAGAATAACCATCTACGTGTTGAAACATTTTAGTTTCGGTGAGATTCCGGCACAGTAAGCCACTACTGCATTTGAGCAGTCAGCCTATTTAACTGACAAAAAATATCAAAATGTGGAGCGTACCTATCTGGCATAAGTGATGGACTCCGAAAGCCGAAAAAAGCCAAAAGTATACGCAAAGCTTGGATTCGTCCATGCTGAGTGGGTAGAGGCGCATTGATAACGCCTTTGAAAGTCCCTTTGTGGTCTTATTCAACAATCCCCCTGATTCCTCAGTGGGGAGTATCAAGTCCTACCTAGTTTTGATTGTAAATTTCCAATTGGGCTGTTTGCAGGTGAGTCCCTCCAGCTTTTGTCAGATACAGTCTTGAAGGCAAAGGCACTCTCATCATCTTGGTTTTTTTCCCTAACCATCGCGCTGCAAGCTATATTTTTCTAGATAAAAGCGGTTTCTGCGTAAGTCATCAAATAATTTACTTGCTCGATCGCACACTGCACCGATACAATAATCTTGTTAGCGATTTTTGAGTTGGGTGCGTAACTCAGTTGGATAGAGTAGCTGCCTTCTAAGCAGCGAGCCGCAGGTTCAAGTCCTGCCGTACCCGTTAGGTAATCCTTTTGCGTAGCAAGGGTTTCAGGTTGACTAAGCTACCGAGAGTCTGGTTTTCCGCTCATCTTTAGCTCAGTCCTACTCTTCTAAGTAGCTGAGTATGTCCAAAACTGCCTCCATATCTGCCAAGTTTGCGCCGGACTTTTTGCGTCTGGTCTTCAACTTGTTAAGCAGGTCGGCCGGCTCTGGAAATTCTGCGACGGTCGGAGCCGAGTTTTTATTTGCTTGCCGATCGCGCTGCACTTCCTTGAGTTCTTGCTCCAACATCTGCACCTTCAGTCCTAAATCGCCGTTGCGCTCGTGTAACTCATTCAGTTCCTTATCCCATTCTGCAAGCTGCTTGTTGGCCGCTTTCAATTCCTGCCTGAGTGATTCATCGTTGCCGTCACTCAGGCACTCAATTTTCCCAGCCGTTCCTCAATGGCGGCCATCCGCTCCATCACGGTGTCAAGGCGATCGGCTACAACCTTGTCTACAGTGTCTACAATTTCTGTAGACGCGACGCTATCATTACTTCGTGTAGACAAATCCGTAGACAGTGTAGACACTATAGGTGTAGACAAAGTAGACAGCGCTGTAGACGTGCCTGAGACTTCCTTGAGAATGCGTTGTGCAGTTTGACTAAGCGACTCACTGTCTAGCTTCTGAGCTTCTATCCAGTTCAGGAAGTGACCAGAAGCCCTAAACGATACGACTTGACTTTGACTCATTGTAGACACATGTATACAGTATTTGTCTACACTAACTGACAACTGTCTACACTGTCAACAATTTGTAGACAAAACTTGTAGACACGAAAATCCCCCAATTAAGGGGGATGGGATTCAGTCGTTAGTTGTCAGGCAGTGGCTAAATTTTTCCTTGGAGACGGATGAGTTCAGCAATTCGATCGCGGACTAACTCGTCTTCTCCCTCCAACCAGTCAGTGATAGTAGCAGCGCTGTATTTCCGTCCCGGAGTATTCCATCCGAACATTTGAGTAAGCAGGGCTTGTAAATGTTCAGAACGGTACTCTGGCCACCAGATTAGTGCAATGTCTCGCATTTTTTCTGCGTCCTCTGGGCTGATAACTTCAGGTACTGATGTCACTGCAGGCTCTGACTCCGGTTTTAATGGGGGCTGAGCTTGCGGAGATTGAGTGAGTATTTTGACCATTTTCTCGCGCTCGCTTTGTGGCTGATTTGAGAACCATTGCAAAAATTCTGTAAAAGGTGAAGATTCATCGCAAGGATAGCAAGGTTGTTTCTGTACAAGGGTTTCATCGCAAGTGCCATCGCAAGTCACTTGCCTTGCACCTTGCGATGAACCTTGCCATGAAACTGGCTCTATGCAAGAACCTTGCGATACTTGCGATGAATTTACAAGTTTCAAGCCAAAAATAAATTTGTGACCGTAACGCTCTTGAGTATCAACGCGCCGCTCAATCTTGGGGAATAATTCCCGCAAGCGCAAATACAAATCCTGAGACTTCTTCACTGGTGAGTCATAGGGCGATTCAGCTTCCCATGACTTTTTAGTTTTTTTACCAGAGTCGTCAATAGTCAACCACCCATTCTCCAGATACCAGTCCTCCAAGATTTTATAAAGGTCTCCAATGTAGACCTTGCCCTCTGGGTTAAATTCCAGTCCAACCTCGCGGGCAAACTGCCACAAGTGCCGACTTTCCTCTTGAGCTTCCCGCATCGCCTCACGGGTCGCCTTGTAGTCAATACCCTCAGCCAACAACAGCGGCATCCGCTCCAACATCTTGTTGAGCATCGCCGGCGCAATCCGCTCCAGAATAAAGTCTGGGTCATCCTTAAAACGCGGGTCAGCTTCTAACTCACCCTGAGACGCGACAGCGCCACGCTTGTAAGTTTTCCTAAAGCTCAAGATGCCGTAGCGGTCATCAATAGCAGCCGTCCCCCCAGTGATGGACGGTAGCTTATTGCAGTTAGCCAAAAAGATAGCTGTCGGCTTGTACTCATAGCTGTCCTTACCCTTGCGTTCAATATCGATCGGGTCGCCTGTGATGAACTGCTTAAGACTTTGGAGAGCGTCAAGACTCACATTTGAAGCATTCTCAGAAGCCCAATTACAGACACCGCCCTCAATGGTAGCCAGTGCAAATTTACGTCCACCGTCGTAAGCCTTGAAATCTGACAGCGACTTCCCGGTCATCCCCCGCCCAAAGACAGCGGCCAACACAGCTCGCAGCGTATCCTTGCCGTTAGACCCCTCGCCGTAGCACAACAAACCTTTGACTCCCTTGCCCGTCAACTTTGACCGTACCAGCTTCAAATTCAACGCAGCAGCAGCAGTCCGCAGGAATATCTCGCGCTGTGCTGGCTCAAGACACTCTAAAAGGCGATCGCAATCGGCGCTATCAACATCAGGGTCATACTTGCTCCCGACGTAGGTATAGACCTGGTTAGGGTCATGTGGCACAAGTGAGTGGGAGCCATCAGGATTAATCCTCACTACCCCGTTAGAGCAGTTCAAACCGTCAGGATTTATCTTGTTTGGGTCAACCGCATTCCGATTCACAACCCAGTTGAGAACCTCAGCGACGTTACTAGACTTGGCTCGGTTGTTAACCCAAACACCCTTTACCTTTTCCGCGTAGGTATTGAGCCAGTCACCGATACGGCGCTTTTCCTCGGACTCCGATCGCAATTCGTAGTGACTGCCGACATAGTGATAAAGCTGACCTCCAATAGATTTCCAGTGACCGCCTGAGTAAAGTGCAGCCTCTGCCTTCTGTACGAAGTTTTGCAGTGCAGTCGGCGCTGTGTCTGGGATGTAGTCGTTTATACTACTGTCATACTTCTGGCATACTACTTCTTCTCGCGTGCGCGGGTGAGGAGTTAAAGAAATATTAGGAGTTAATTCCGTTGCAGCGTTATTGACTGCTTCCTCTACCAGCCGGATGAATTCCTCGCTGTCTATGGCTTCCAAGATTTCTCGGATGTCTCCCGCATCTGGAATATCTGGGTAGATGACACGCGGGTCAACAACCACACAAGGGAACTGGATGTGACGGGCAACCAGCCAAACTTCTTGACCCTTCTTGATACCTGCGTCATCGTTATCGCGCAACACTGCAACACTGACGTTTTTGCCTGTCGCTTGCAGAGTTTCGAGCATTATCTGAATTTCGGGATGGCTCCAATTGGAACCTTGCATAGTTAGCCCTGCAATGCCGATACCCCTCGCACGGTCTACATTGTCTTCCCCTTCAAGTATCGGAACGAGAACGGGTTCACCGTCTGGTAGTGCTTCTAGTAGTTCGATAACTTCATCAATCCGATATGCTGGCCAGCGAGCATCACCCTTGCTCCAGACTTCCTTACCACTGGGGTCGATGTGAATTTGGCGGCAGGTTTTGTCACGTCCTTTTGGTTTGCTTACATCGGGCCAATCAAACCGCAAAACCTTTTGAGTGTCGCTGTAGGCGTAGGTAATCTGTGTGGCACTGTCGGGAACGCCTTTGGGAACGTATTTGGGTTGTTCGGTGCGAGGTGGCTTTCCGGGTGCAGGTAATCTCAGAAGTTTCGCGCCGATCGGAACTGGTACGGGTAGGTATTCCTTCTTTCTGGTTTTTGGCTTCTGTGCCTGTGGCGCGGGCTTGTCCTCTTTGCACTCTGCTAAAAATTCAGCCAGTGGCCGGATAGCTTCCCGAATATCAGCGGTTGAGCAAGCGCTTGTCCAGCACTGGTACTTGCCGTTCTTGGAGTTAATCCCTAAACTGTGGCCCTCGCAAACAGGGCAAATATAGTAATTTTTGGCTTTACCTGGTTCCAGTTTGTCGAGATGCTCGCGGATATCAAACTTTTTGGGGGTGCTTGAAGTTTGCTCGTTATCTGGAGTAGAATTGTCGTACATAAATTTTGCTCGCCCCTACGGCGAGTTGAATGTGGATGAATCCTCAAAACCGTTGCGAGTCAGGTACCAATTGATAGCAGCGGTTTTTTGGTGTCTAGAATTTGTTGAAAATTTAAAACAGGTGGTACCGCCCCGCTAGTTGACTAGGGGTGCGATTAAGTTGTCAGTGCGCGACACAGATATTAAGCCATTGCAAAATCTAGAGATGGGTGTCAAAGCTTTCAACAGTTGAGCCAAGAGCGTTAATTGCTTTCTTAAATCCCTGCAAACATTAAAGCTGACCCACTTGTTCGTCCGCCCTTTGTAAACCGCGCTCACCCGATACCCCCAGTGCTTAGCAACCCAGCAAAAAAAAGCTTTCCAATGGCGACGCCATTCGAGCCTGTTTTCCTTGAATTTGAGAAGCTGTCGGATATTCATTGGAACCCATTATAGATGTAGTCGGCTTGAGGTTCACTGGCTGACGGAGAAACTTGGCAAAATGTCACGAAACCTGATAGGTTTCGCAGTGGCAAAATACACCTAATAGGTTTGGGAAACATTACGGAGCATTTCGGTGAGATTCTGCGGTCGAGAGGCAGGCCATAAGCCAGCCCCCTCCCGGCTCACGTTACTCGTCACCCTTGACGAATGGGAGCAAGAATTCATACTCAGCCTTCGCGTCCCGGTAGGATTGACTACTGCCGGCTGACACTCCCCAAACTTCTTTAAGGATTTTATTCTTGCCGGTGATGCCCTTCGCGTGACATTGCAGAATCAGTTCGATTTGTTCGCGCTGTCTAGTGGATAAATTCACTACTGCGAGTTCGCCCGAATCGCCAGAAGTCTTATTCAGTAACAGTTCTAGTGATTCTCTTATCGAATCGAGTTCTGCCTCTTGTTCGTCGGTTCGTTCGTTTGTTGCCAGAATTTGTTCTGCTTCCTGTTGTCTTTGTTTCTGAGAAATGTATACGCTGGTGCTGATTTCATCCACCACATCGGCAGTGATTGCCCGCTCTTTAATTGCCTCAATCTCCCCTTGTTCGGACAGTTTGCGGGCGATATTACCCGCCGATACTGCACAAGCAATCGCAGCACACAAACTAACACCTTGCAGCGCTTTGTGAGTGTCTAGCTTTTTGTCTAGTGCTGCTAGTGGAGTCAGCCAAAGAACTACAGAGGACGCGCTTAAAACGAACAGTTTTAGCTGCATAGAAATACCCCCAAACCAATCAGCAGCATCGCTAAACCGCCGATTAAAACAGCCTGTAAGTCAGCCACTGAAACCTTGAGCAATTTACTCAGGGAGTAGTCAAGCAACCAACTTAGCCCCCAAGCAATCGCTATTGCTGTTAACAAGAATAAAACCGCTTTCATTGCCATTGGATGCAGACTCGCTATCCATCCCAGAAGGGAGAAAGCGACGCATCCGGCAACGAAGTAATTTGCCAGATACATCGCTTTCATTATTTCTTACCTCCTAGCACTGCATCCCACGGGCGAGGCTGGGGAGTCGCTACGGCGGGGGGACGGAAATCTTTCAGGGTGTAGGAATATCGGTCAACACCAAAAGGGGAATTTGAGATTTCCGCATAGTGGGAAAGCTCGAACGTGAATCCGTTAGCTCGTAAAGCTTCTACTAATTTTTTCACTTCTTTTTTGTTGCCAGCAATCCACATATATTCCATTAGCTTGCACCTCCGGTGAGCTTGGCTTTGATTGCATCAATCCGAGTGCGGGCATCGCTGTCAGCTTTATCAATCCCTAAACCCAGTCGGGCATAACCAGGGCGCAAGCTGTGCAAGTGCTTAGCCAGTCGAGTGTCTGAGCGTTTTTTACCCAGTTCATTATCAGCCACAACACCTTCATATTTGCGGTGATGGCGGTGAACTTTGGCATCGGCTTCTTCAACTTTTGCCAGCGCTTCATAGGCACGTTTAGACTGTTTTGCGCCGTCTGTTTTCTCCTTAGCTAAATCCTTCATTGCGTCCGCTTCTTCTTTGGTGAAGTAGCGCGGTGCTGGCACAACTGGAACACTACGGATGCTGGAAAAGTTACCAGGATTTAGCGGTGTGATGACACTTGCGTCGGTGCTTGCTAGAACTTTTGATTTGTCGATTGCGTGTCCGCCGTCGTTGCTGGCAGTGAGTTTTCCAGCATCAGAATTGCCGCCAAAAAGGCGTAGTTGTAAGCTCATAGTTTTGTCCCAATTTGAATGTTGATGCGAACAGGAGAGGGAAATAAATTCAGGGGATTGATTTGACGCCACATAGACATTGCCAGCACAAACACTCCCGTCGATGCGAGTATGAGTGCGATGAGTTGCCCAAGGTCAACCCAGTCTAAAAAGCTGGTGGAAGTCTGGCGAGTGAAACCGCACACGGGGAACGAACCGTCGTTAGTCCAATCTAGGGTGTCTACAGTGTCTAGCACTGTGTCTAGTGGTTTAGCCGAGGTATACAAACAGTCGGACTGCTTGCGACTGCTTGCGACAGTTTCACCTGTGTCAAGTGATCTAGCTAAGGTATACAAACAGTCGAACTGCTTGCGACTACTTGCGACTGTTTGTATAGCTTCGGGTACTGTGTCAAGCAGTTCAGACACTGTGTCTACACTGTCTACAGTCGCTGTGTCAAGCAGTTCAGGTACTGTGTCTACACTTTCTAGAACTGTGTCTAGTGGTATGTCTAGCACTGCGTCTACACTGTCTACATTCACTGTGTCAAGTGATTCACCGTCAACGAGGTACAGTTCTAGCAGCGCTTCCCATGTAGCAGTTTTGCTAAGCTTCCCGAACTGTCTGGCGTCTTCATTGGAGAAGCCACGGTCATAGGCGATCGCCCTTAATTGGTCAATGCGACGGTAGCTGACGGTAGGTTTAGTCATGGCAAAACCCCGTCAACTCAATCATTAAGAGTTGCGATCGTCCGCAAAGACAACCGTCTAAAAATGTCATAATTTATCGGCTCCAACCGTTGTACCTGAACGTTTGGGGAAGTCGTGGTTTGGCTAGCATTGCAAGTGCTCGTCAACCGCGCATCAATCTTCCTTAGTTACTCACGATTGCAGACTTCCACCTCCTTGTCAACACAGGAAGTGTAAAGTTTTGTTTCAAATTATTCGGCAAGCAACTCCATCACTTCGTCGGGCGTAATGCCGTAAATAGCAGCTAGCAGTTTGACATTTTTCACATCACTTCCTAACTGTTTAAGCACTCCAATTGCACTACCCAATGGAATAGCTTCTGTTGTGGACTGAGTTAGTAAATCAATCGTTGTCTGAGTATTGGCTCGTTTTTTATAAGTACCTTCATTCATCTGTGTTGAATGCCCCAAACTCTTAGCTCTTGTCTCCTGAGACATCCCCGCCATTTGACCGTTGAGATTCGCTAAGTGACGTAAAGCGTGGGTTTGGGTAAAGCCTTTGTCCCATCTTCTTAAGATAGTTTGTGCGCGGTCACTGTATAGCCCACTAATCGTCTTTGGATTGTTTGACGATGTTCTAACATCAGGCAAGTTGCCTGATTTGATTTCTAAACATTCCATCAAGTCAGGATGAGTAGGAGGGAGCATGGGTATACACAACCTGTAGCCCGTCTTAGTTGTAGTATCTAGTAACGTCTTATCGCCTACTACGGCAATCATTTGTTTGTTTATCGGTTCATTCAAGGCAGGAATAATAACACCATCTTTCGTCTTAAATGGCTTGTCAATATTCTGAATCGCAAAAACTTCATGAACTCGAAAGCCATACACCAACTGCATTGAGAATACCCACATCCACCGCCTACGTGATTCCAAATGGTATCGTTTGTTGTTGGGAACATCTAAAACCACTTCGCGAAGTTTTAAAAACTCATCAACCGATAAAGTTTGAAGGTCTTCACGAAATTCTGTTTGTCTACCGTCAATCTCTTTGAGCCTGCCCAATAAGTCGGCACTGTCAATAGTCTCAGCAAGCTTTTTCATGGCGCACAAGCAATTTTTAAAGCACTTGGTTCCTTGTTTTTTACCGTTAACTGCGGACAGAATATCTGTTAGGTTTACGACCCTATCTTGTGGCAACAGCTTATAGTAGTCACCGTAAACGGCACTCCAAGTACGTTGCTGACTAATACTACTCCTGTCACGTTGTTGACGGCGTTTAGTGCGTCCATCCCAGTATTCTTTCTCTACTTTTGTTATCGCCTGACCAAACGTTATCAAATCATTTTTGATGACGTTTTTATCCAAAATAACATCATCATACCAGGCTAAAAAGCGACTCTCGCTAGAGAAGGACTGTAAACCGCTAGCAACTAGATGAGCTTTCCTCAGAGCATCAGTGATACCTTGCATGGTCAAGTAGCACCCACAAGTCTTGTTGACCCGCTTGTCACCTAACTTGAATTGCAACGTTATGTAACCACCACTCGCTTTCCTGTCTCTTTTTAGCCCTACGCCCTTGGGGCATTCTTTCTGTGCTTGTTGGAAGTAGTCTAGAATCCGCTCGTAGCCAATAAGGTAGTCTGCGGTGGTACTTGCAGTGACAGGATTAGATTTTTCGCTCATCTCTCGCTCCCTACTCTGATAGTGCTGAGTTCGACTGATGTACTCAGCCTACAGCAAGTCGCTCAGTGTTCGCTCAAATCAAAAACAGGACTTTCAGAGTGGGTGCAAAAAATGGCTAGAACGACGGAAATTCGTAATTCAAGAGCGAGGCTTTGATTCAAGTCCTGCCGTACCCGTAGATAAAACCTAATAGCATCAATGCTTTGAGCCGTTCTTTCCCGAAAAGGAGAGAGCGGCTCAAACCTTATTTGTTTCGCATTTTTTTCGCATTTTGTTTCGCACAACAAATGCGAAACACTGCCTATCTGGGTCAGGTGGTATCCCGGCATCCTTTCAGCAGACACGGGTCAACTCTCCGAACCCAATATTTCCAAGAACGTCTCCACGTCTGCCAAGTCCGCTCTGGATTTTTTACGCCGCGCTTTCAATTGGTTGAGCAAGTCAGTCGGCTCTGGGAATTCTGCGACGGTCGGAGCTGAGTTTTTATTTTCGGCGTCTGGCATCCGAAACAAATCCTTAAAAAAGCCCCACCTGCCACACTGGGCGAATCTTCATGCTTCTGACCGATCGACACTGCTACCCTTCTGGGTATAGGTTTGCTATAGCCGATGTGATATCATAAAAAGTCTATTGTGTCAATAGCCTAGCTCCTGCGATGTTCAAACAGCAACAGCAGGTTGTGGGCCGAGTAGCCCTCAGAGGTTATCCTTAGTAATCAGGCTAGTTTCCGACAGGTTTGGATATGTTCCCAACAACTCTATTTCATGTTCCCCAAAATTTAATGCTATTACTCGACCGCAGCGCGATCGACCGATTAAAGCCCCTATTGGCGCAAGCAACCGGAATGCCTATAGTTGCATCGGAAAATACGGCAACAATTGCGCTCGTATTGGTTGCTATGGGAATTCTGGGTTGGGGATTTTATCGCGCCAGACCTTTTGGCAAACTGGGAATTTTGGCTTGGTTGCAGTCTGTTGCGCTGATGAGTCCCTGGCTGCTGTTCTTTGGTTTGTTCGCCGCCGGAATTTACCTCAATCTAGTTGCGGTATTGTTGCTGCTAGTGGCATCCACGGGATTGTACATTTATCTGGGCCGGCAATTGCGTAAGGCTGCATCTGATACAGTGCTGCCGCGGCCGGATGCTGCTGAGGTAAAGTCCCAAAGCGATGCTTTCTCAGCCCCTGAGTCGCAGCGACCACCAGGCCCAGAAACGATTAAGATCGTCACCTCGTCGCCTGCGAATAATGAATCAGAAATAATTCCCGTTCCGGTGGAAGACCTCAAGGCAATTAAAGGTATCTTTGGAATTGATACTTTCTTTGCCACAGAAACGATTCCCTATCAAGATGGGGTAATTCTCAAAGGCAATCTCCGAGGAGACCCAGAACAAGTACACTCACGTTTGACGGCAAGTTTGGAAGAAAGATTAAACGATCGCTACCGCCTATTTTTAGTAGAAAATCAGGACGACAAGCCCGTAGTTATTATCTTGCCCAGCACCAACGACCCGCAGCCAACAACCGTGTCTCAAAAAATCCTAGCAGTCGTGCTGCTGCTGGCAACAATTGCTACTAGCTTAGAGACAGGCGGTTTGCTGCTAGGTTTCGATTTCTTTAACTCGCCGGCTAGATATCTAGAAGTTTTGCCAATTGCAGCCGGAATTTGGGCGGTTTTAGGCTCTGGGGAAATTGCTCGCAGAGTGCTGGCAAATCGGTACAAGGTTGGCTTGAGTTGGCCGTTTTTTATACCAACTTTGCAGATAGGTTGTTTTGGAGCGATCGACCGTTTTGAGTCGCTGCTGCCCAACCGTAAAGTTTTGTTTGACATCGCTTTTGCCGGGTCAGCGGCTGGGGGAATAGTTTCTGTGCTAATGCTGGTAACGGGTTTGCTGCTGTCTCACCCCGGCAGTTTGTTTCAAATTCCCGCAGAATTTTTCAAGGGCTCGGTTTTGGTGGGAACTTTGGCAAAAGTGGTTTTGGGTTCGGCGTTGCAGCAGCAGATTGTTGACGTTCACCCGCTGGTAGTTATCGGTTGGTTGGGCTTGGTAATAACGGCGATTAATTTGATGCCGGCGGGACAGTTGGACGGGGGTAGAATCGTGCAAGCCATCTACGGTCGGAAAATAGCCAGTCGCACTACTTTGGCGACTTTTGTGGTGCTGGCTATCGTTTCTTTAGTTAATCCTTTGGCTCTGTATTGGGCGATCGTGATTCTGATTTTACAGCGGAATCTGGAGCGACCGAGCCTCAACGAGCTGACTGAGCCTGACGATGCTCGCGCGGCTTTGGGTTTGCTAGCTTTGTTCTTGATGATTGCTGCGCTGTTGCCGTTGACTCCGGCTTTGGCTGGCCGTCTGGGAATTGGCAACTAGCAGTAGTCGGGCATCTTTGGTAATAGGCTCTTGGGTTGCGGTAAATTAGTGGAATATAGGAATTGAGCGATCGAACTGGGAACTGAAGGGCGATCGGGTTCCTAACTACTAATTTCCCATTAATACCCGCGCCCAGGGCAATTTATCTACTACCAAAAGTTGATTTTTTTATAACCCAAAATTTGTTTAAACTTGATCGATTAAGTTTAAATAACTTATCTGAGCCTATAGGATAAAGTCATGGCTAATCAACTTCCTCCTGTATTGGTAACTTTTGATGCAGATGTTTTAATGACTGGCCGAACCCAAGTTTGGCAAGAATATACGAAGGTGGGAACTTGCTATATCCCAGAAGTAGTGTACGACGAAATAGATCGTCTGACAGGGCAAGCGGTGGAAAAAGCTCAAGAGCAAGTAGCTAGAGAGTTTATGCGCTTTTTTGCCGACAGCGGTTGGATTGCAACTGACGCTCAGGAAACACACCGCGCTCTCGAACCTTCGATCAAAAATCAAAGCAAGCCAGCAATGCTGGTGGTGGCGACGGCTCAGTGCGTTTACGGTTTGGCTCAAGAACACCCGGACGCATTGGTGATTTTTGTGTCCAACAGCCAGCCTCTGCTGAAGCGGCTGGCTTCTGTAGGCGCTACGAATCTCTGCGGGATTACCGGGGCGATGCTGTTAAATTGGGCGAGGAAAGGGGAACGCCCGCCGGCGGCGACTCAGCAATTGCAAACTTTGATGCGTACCCTCGCCGAACGCAAATCGACTCAGCGCCCTAACAGCAGAATTCAGGATGCTGCTGTGGGCCAAACGGGGGCTTCTGCTAGCAAGTTAACGGGGACGCGCGGCGCTTCTGAATTGAAGTCGTCTACCAGTTTTACTAAAACTAATAAAACGGGTTTGACTGAGAAGCGCAGTGCGAGTTCCCGGCCCAAAACGCCACGGCGCAATCGCGAGGAGTCGATAGATTACGAGCCGGCTGTATATCGCATGAAACATATTACACCTCCGAAAAAAAGGGACAGCGGTTTTCTGTCTAGTGTGTTCAATTTTTTGGGAGCCTTATTTTTCTTGACGGTAGCGGTGGGTATTTTGTGGCGAGTGTTCGATGTTAGGGGTTTTAGAAAGACTTTTGTGCCGGCTCTACCGCAGCCTGTGCAACAATTTGTTAAGTCGATCGACCCTAAATAATCTAGTTTGCTGAAAATTCTACCTTCTGATGTGGCTGATTTGCACCTTGGGAAACTGGGATAGCACGCTTGGTTAACAAATCGGTTCTCTCCCCTAAATATAGCGGTAAGCTGCTCGTGGCGCACCCTACGGTTAGAATTTCTGGCCTTAGTCCGCTGGGAATTTTCAACGGCTACTATCACAACACAAGATGAACGCTCCACTTTAGTGTTCTAAAAATTCCTCGCCATGCTGAACGGGAACCAAATAATTAGTGGATTAGCACTGGCTTTTGCGGGTTTTGCGTATGCTTTAGTATTTTTTGTTCTTCTTCCCTTCAGACAATACGATTATGCAGCACCACTTGGGGCAATAGCAATGGCGATCGCCCTTACTCTAGCAATGAATTGGCTACTATCTGCATCGTTGCTAACTGGCTGGAGTTGGGTGGCGGCATTATTTGGTTTTCAGGTAGTCCTGATGTTTTTTGGTAGCGTGTTTTTGGAAGATGGGCTGTACCTGCCAAATTTGTTGTTTTTGGGAACTATGATCGTAGGATATGGGAGCGTTTATACCAGTTTTTCACAACAAAAAACACTGGTAATTGTGGGCTTATTGACGGTATTTTTCCTAGCTTTAATGTACTTATCTTTGATTGGTGGCTATGCGATCAAAGGCAAAAATCCGTTTCAGGGTTCTTCTACCCAGATGCTGCCGCTGTTGAATCAAAGGGTAGAAATTATCACCGACAATCCCAAACAATTTTATTTGAATGGTAAAACTGGCGAACTCACGCATATTGACCGTTATGAGGTGACAGTGAAACTAGATTCTGGAGGAGACGAGAGATTGATGTGGCCCTATGTCAATGTTTGGTGGCAGGATATCAAGGCTGCTAGGGAATGAGAATTAAATAACTTCCACAATAACAATTAAAATTGTAAGTTATTTAATTCGCGATCCTAGCGAACAGAAGTCGCACTAATTTATATCGTTTTCGCTGGCCTCGGAATAATAAAATAGAGTCAACACTTAACACTCAACCATTCAGTTTTCAGACCCCTAGTCAACAGTCAACAGTCAACAGTCAACAATCATGACGAGTTCAACGGAAATTGATATCATTCATTGTTTAAAGCTGGCGCTGTTCCTTCTAAAGGTCGAATAATGGCCGGTTTATTGGTAGATTGTTGCTGAAAAAGTGCCTTGAGTGCCAATTCAAGATTTTCTGCCATGACGATGCGGTTTTCGTAAACAGCAATAACTCTGACTAAAGTTGGCAAACTATTACGCTCTGCTTCTAAGTAAAGAGGTTCCACATACAGTAAAGATTGTTCAATAGGAATTACTAATAAGTTTCCTTGAATTGCTTTTGAACCCTGGCGATTCCAGAGAGATATTTGTTCGGAAATAACAGGATCTTGGTTAATTAAAGCTTCTATTTGTTCCGGGCCATAAACTAATCGCTGTTTGGGAAACAGATACAACAGCAATTTTCCGTAATTGCCACCATCCGATCGCCCTGCAATCCAAGCAATTAAATTGTTGCGGCTTACTGGTGTAAATGGCAGCAGCAAAATAAATTCTTCTGTTGTTTCCGTTGGCAGTTTCGTAATCAAATAATACGGTGCTACGGGCTGCTGTTCGCTGCCATAAATTTCATTGGGAACTCGCCACAAATCCTCCCGATTGTAAAATACTTGCGGGTCTTCCATATGATAAGTTAGCAAGCGTTCTGATTGAATGCTCAGCAAATCTACTGGATATCTGATATGTTTGCGGAGAGCCGGAGGCATTTTGTCAAGGGGTTTGAAGAGTCCGGGAAAGATAGCCATCCAACTGTTAATAATCGGATCGGAGGGATAGGCAACATAGAAGTCAACAGATCCGTTGTAGGCATCAATTACTACTTTTACAGAGTTACGTATGTAGTTAAACTCATGATTTCCCGGATCGGAATACGGATAGCGAGGACTTGCTGTATAGGCATCGATAATCCAGTAAAGATAGTTGGGAGATTTATCATTAGCGGCGGGTGCAGGTTTAATTTTGTTGCCATTGTCCTCCCTGGCTTTTTCTATATCATCATTGCTAAGATTGGCGTTGGCTACTACTAAATACGGGTCAGAATCGTAGCGCAAAAAAGGAGCGATCGCCCGGACTCTTTTGTTAATATTTCGGCGGTACAGCAATTTAGTTTCTGGGGTAAAATTGCGGGTAAGCGCCATTTGCCAATTTTTGAGATAATTAGCAAACAGCCAGCGCCTCCATATAGAACCGATCGCAATTCCGCCCCTACCGCTGTAAGTATTGTAAACATTTTCTTCGCCGCTGGGATAGTCGAATTCTTTGACTTTTGTGGGCGTCATCACGTCTGTATCGGTGATTTCGCCGTAGTAAATTCGCGGGTAGCCGATCGGAATACTGGCCCGAATTCGATCGCTAGTGACTTCCAAAGCAGTCTCTCCTTTCTGGGCTGCCACTCCAATATCTTTGACAAAATAATCCGGTAAACCGCCGACACCGACTCTGTTTACGGGAGAAAGAGTAAAGCCGTAACCGTGAGTGTAAACTAGGTGTTCGTTCACCCAAGTTTGAGCATCTGGGGCAACTGCTGTGTAATCTAATTCCCGCGCTGCCAGAAACACTTGTTGACTTTCCGAATCTCCTTTTTGTGCTTTTTCCTTTTTGATTGTGTAGCGATCGATATCCGCATCAGGAAATGTATAATATGGTCTAATTTGCTGTAACTGTCGGGTCGTTTGCAGCAGCGGTCGCTTGTCCCACAGGCGGATGTTGCTAATAGTAAGTTGATTTTTTTCTAAGTCGGCATAAGTAAGTTTTCCGGCGGGATCGAATGTTTTTATTTCGATATTGTTGAGATCAAAGGCTTCTTTAGTAAAGGCAATACTGCGCTCAATGTACGGCTGTTCTCGTGCTAGTTCGTTGGGTTGAACTATGAGTTTCTGCACAATTTGTGGCAGCAGCCAACCTCCCACAAAAGTTAAAGTTACCCAGGCTAAAATAATTTTTTTTAGGACTTCATTTTTAATTTTGAATTGGTAAACCTGCCACAGCATCAAAAGTGCGATCGTCGCGGCCACAATACTCAAAAATCCATAGAAGGGCAGTCGCACTGTCACGTCAGCATAATTTGCGCCGTAAGTAACGTCTCCCCGCGAATACAGCAATGAGTAGCGCCCCAACCAGTAGCGGAATGCAACGGCTAGCATGGAAGCTGCACCCAACCCGTACAAGTGCCGCTGCTGGGATCGAGAAAACCCCAAAAATATCCCTTGACTCAGGCTATTTCCCGACAGCAAATATGTTAAAGCACTAGATACTAAACTGTACAAAAATACAACTGTCAGCCCGAATCCTAGCAAATCTAAGATTGGCAAAATAAATACATAAAAGCTAATATTTTGATGAAAAAGAGGGTCGGTCGTGTTAAAATTAATAGGGTGAAAATATTGCAAAACATTTGTCCAGCGACTGGCGACAATCAGCCCGATCGCCAAACTGAGAAAAAGGGCGATCGCCCGCAGCCAAAAATCAGGCTTAATTACCACAGCTAACATTGTCCCCAGCAGCAAGCCCAACTGCCACCAGCGAGAAAATAACTGCACGGCTATTTGCTGGATGGACTCAATTCCTAACTGCACCGGCGGTGCAGGTAAATTGCCAGCTATACCCAAATAGGTGAGGCTGTTTGCAGCCAACAGCCCGCAGTGAATTACTATAAAAGTTGCGATCGAACTCAATCCGAATACCGCCAACAGCAGCCAGGAAAAGGTTATTTGGGATTTAGCAACAGGTAATTCGTAATTCTTCTCGGTATTCTTCCCCGCGTTGTTCGCCCTCAGTGAAGCGAATAGCTCCCCCACAACCGGCGATTTCATTTCCTCTGCGGGATGTTGCAGGCGGCGGGCTAAAGCCAAATTTCCCAGCAAAAAGACAGAAGAAACAGCAATTGCGATCGTCCCCAGCAACCCTTGAGTTTTCAGCTTTAACAGAAAAACCTGAAGATATCCAACTTCCTGAAACCAGAGAATTTCTGCAGCCATGCGGGAGGCAAATTCAAGAACCAGCCACAGCCCTACAATCCCTAAAATTAATTGATAAATTCGCCTATTAGTCATTACTTATTAGTCATTAGTTATTGGTTGAATGATACAGCATATTCCAGGTTGATGAAGTACAGTAGCCGCTATATTTATGTTGTGTAATTTTAATATGTAGGGTGCGGATCTGCGACCTTTTAAATAGAACTTGCAGATTAACTGGTGGCGACGCACCTTACTTACTACAATATAGTGTGTACTACATATACATGGAATATGCTGTAACTTATATCATGTTCGAGCAATTTACCTTCCCGAATGATACTTTTGCCGCCAGGGTTGGAGGCATTTTTATTCATGGTAATTGACCGGGCATAATATGACTCCTGCTTTCGGGTCAACTGACTAATGACTAATGACTAATGACCAATGACAAACTAGCTGTACTGCTGATTGACATCCACATCCAAATTAAACAGTGTTTGCAAAGTTTGCATCGCTTGCCGCCGCGCCTCAATATCCTGCTGAGCGCGTAACTGTACCATCGGATCGTGCAAAATCTTATTCACAATCCCCCTTGTTAAAGATTCAATCACATCTTGATGTTTCTCCGAAAATTCCGAACCAAGACGCGATAAAGCTTTTTCTAACTCTTGTTCCCGAATCAATTCTATCTTATCCCGCAAACAGCTAATAGTAGGAACGGTTTCCAGACTGCGCCACCAGAGATCAAAAGCCTCTACTTCCTGTTCCAGCAAGCCCTGAGCTTCCATTGCCATTTTGCGACGGGTTTCGTGATTTTGAGCTACCACTGCTTTCAAGTCGTCCACATTAAACGATCGCACATTAGTGAGTTCGTTTGCATCCGAGTCAATGTTGCGCGGCACAGAAATATCCACCAACATCAAAGGGCGATTCGGATCTAAAACCGCTTCCAATTTAGCTTTATTTAACAGTGGATCGGTAGCTGCCGTACTGGTAAAAACCAAGTCAGAACTAGCAATTACCTGCATCATTTCCGATAGCTGATACAGGTGCAGTTGAGCATCTTTAAACTGACCGGCCAACTCCAGGGCGCCCCGCACAGAGCGGTTAACGATCGAAATATGGCTAGCTCCTTTGGAGAGCAAATGCTGCACCAAAAGCCGCGACATTTTGCCAGCACCGATAATGGCAATTTTGCTGCTTGCTAAATGCTGACCCTTCATTTGAGCCAATTCTGCCGCCGCCGAACTAATCGAAACTGCACCAGTACCGATGCTAGTTTCCGTGCGAACTCGTTTCCCTGCTGTGAGAGCTTGCTTGAACAAGCGCTCTAAAATTCTGCCTACACCTTTGTACTGCTGGGCGAGTTTGTGAGTTTGTTTCACCTGAGCCAAAATTTGTCCTTCTCCGAGCACCAAACTGTCGAGGCCAGAAGCCACTCGCATCAAGTGCATCACCGCATCTTCGTGCAGCAAAATAAACAGGTGAGGGCGCAAAGACTGCAAAGGAACTTTACTGAATTCGGAAAGGAACTGAATAACCTCTCGCACACCAGGTTCCGACTCGCGGGTAACAATATAAATCTCTAAGCGGTTGCAAGTGCTGAGGATGGCAACCTCTTGAACGTGCGGGTAGCCGCGCAATTGGGCGATCGCGGCTTCAACTTTCTGTTCTGGAATGCTCAGTTTTTCGCGAACTTCTACCGGCGCTGTTTTGTGGCTGAGACCTACGACTGCAATATTCATATCTGTGATTTGTCACTATTTCTTTCTTAGTTGTTAACAGTCACCTGTTATTAGTTCTTAGTTTATCGCTAATTGCTAATCACTGGTGACTGTTCACCGTTAACTGTTAATTGTTAACATTTAACTGTTAACCACTAACTAATCACTAATTCAATTGCAGAGATTTCGGCTGGTCAAACATATGGATTGTATCCACAAATCGAGCCGTTTTCGACTGAGAAGAAATTACCAAACTTTCAGTGCGAGCGCCGCCGCCAAAGAAGCGAACTCCATTCATCAGCGTTCCGGGAGTAATCCCGCAAGCTGCAAACAGAACTGTTTCTCCAGATGCCAGCTCTTCAGCATTGTAAATCTTGTCTGGGTCTGTGATGCCCATCTCTTTCAGGCGGGCGATATTGCTCTCTTTGCTTTCACCGATCAAACCAGTTTTTACAACAGCCGGATCGTAAATTAACTGCCCTTGGAAGTGACCGCCCAAGCAGCGCATTGCCGCTGCAGAAATCACGCCTTCGGGTGCTGCGCCAATACCCATAAGTGCGTGGATGTTGGAACCAGAAAACGCGCAAGAAATCGCTGCCGAAACGTCGCCGTCGCTGATCAGCCGAACTCTTGCACCCGCTTGCCGAATTTCATTAATTAAATCTTTGTGTCGGGGGCGATCCATGACCACCACCACCAAATCTTCAATACTGCGGCTGAGACAATCAGAGATAATTTTGAGGTTTTGAGTGGGCGTTTTGCGAATATCTACATGATTCTTAGCAGCCGCAGGAGCAGCCAATTTGTTCATGTAGAAATCCGGTGCCGCAAACAAACCACCTTTTTCAGAGATTGCCAAAACTGCCATCGAACCGTTTTGACCGTAAGCAACCAGGTTAGTACCTTCGCAGGGGTCAACAGCGATGTCAATTTCGATCAATTCATCTATGTTGCAGACATCTTTGGCATCTTCGCGGGTACAAATACCTACTTGTTCACCGATGTAAAGCATGGGTGCGTCATCGCGCTCGCCTTCGCCGATCACGATGCGGCCGCGCATATGAATTTTGTTCATGCGCTCCCGCATGGCTTCTACAGCCACTCTGTCGGCTTCATCTTTTTCGCCTTTGCCCATCAAGCGAGCGGAAGCGATGGCTGCCTGCTCAACTACTTCGATAATCTCTAAACCGATTACATTGTCCACGAACTAGATCCTCCCAACTGCTGATGCGTGCCTTGTGCTCTTTTGCACTCCCAGCCATCAAGTTTATCAGAGGCGGGGATCTGTGCGAGCGCAAGCAGTTGCTTAGTTTGTGTTAACTTTTGCTTCTTTGAGACTGGGGCTGGAAAATCTGAGTCCAACAAGCTCAAAGATCCGACCAAGAGGGCCGGCACGGGGAGTAGGGGTAGCACGGCCCCTACAAGAGAATGAAACAGCCCTGCCGTCTGAACGCTAAATCGCGGACTCCAGAGGTTCCGGGGCTGCGACGGGCTGTTTCAGGCAAGTTGTCATTCCGAGTGCCGTTAAAGGTTTTATGATTAGTTTGCGATGCACGATTTCTCAGAAACCCGGTTGCTAACCCGGAATTTATCGTTACTAAACCCAAAATTTTGGTAGAAACCGGGTTTGTGAGGGTAAGTCCTAATGACGATCGCAAATCAAATGGACAGCCCCAAATCGCGACGCAGTAGACTTTATGAGCCGTAAGCAAAAAACAATGATGATGAAAGCCCAAGATATTATGACCACAGATGTTGTTACCATTCGCGGTTCAGCAACGGTAGCTGAAGCGGTGGCGATGATGAACGATTTGTGTTTGCGCGCGTTGATTGTGGAACGTCGCCACGAACAAGATGCCTATGGCATTGTGACAGAAACGGATATTGTCTATAAAGTAGCAGCCTACGGAGTAGACCCGAAAAAAGTCCGCGTCTTCGAGATTATGACCAAACCTTGCATTACGGTCAATCCTGACTTGGGGGTGGAATATGTGGCTAGGTTGTTCGCGAATACCCGCATCCGCCGGGCGCCGGTGATTAAGGACGAGCTAGTGGGCATTATTTCGGTCACGGATATATTGACAAAAAGCGATTTTCTTGAGAAGCCGAAGAGTGTTTTATTTGACGAAGAAATCGAACAGGCGATCGCGGATGCCAGAAGTATCTGTGCCGAAAAAGGCGCTACCTCTAGAGAGTGCGCGGTAGCCTGGGATATTGTAGAAGAAATGCAGGCTGAGGCTTCTCACCAGCGATCGATGAAGCTGGAAAAAACGGCTTTTGACCAGTATTGCGAGGAAAATCCAGAGGCTGCTGAAGCGCGGATATACGACAGTTAATCTAGTTATTAGTCATTAACTATTAGTTATTAGTTATCAACTCTTATTTATGGATTGATAACTAATAACTAACAATCGGAAATAGCTTTTTTTCGGCTCGCCTCACGAAAGATAAAAATCTTAAGTGTTTGGCCCTGTCATCAGAAATTTGGGTTTGAAACCCCGTCCTTCGTTTGACGGCTTTACAAAGATTTTACATTGAGTCTAGCACAATATCACAATCGAAGTGTTAGACTGTGAGCATGACGCTCAAAGCCTTCAGCTATCGATTCTACCCAACTCCGGAACAAGAGAGTTTGTTGCGACGGACAATGGGTTGCGCTCGTTTAGTATACAACCGTGCCTTAGCCGTAAGAACCGAGGCATGGTACAAAGACCAAAAACGGGTAGGGTATGCTGAAACCTCTTCAATGCTAACCGAATGGAAGAAAACAGAAGAGTTAGATTTTCTGTCGGAAGTTAGCTGCGTACCGTTACAGCAATGCTTGCGACATTTACAAACGGCTTACACCAATTTTTTTGATGGGCGGGCGAAATATCCCAACTTCAAGAAAAAACGCAATGGTGGTAGCGCAGAGTTTACCAAATCTGCTTTCAAGTTTAAGGATGGACAAGTTTACTTAGCAAAGTGTGCCGACCCGTTGCCAATTCGTTGGAGCCGGATGCTACCTGTCGGTTGCCGACCATCAACCATTACGGTGAAGCTTTCACCCTCTGGTAGGTGGTCAGTTTCCCTGTTGGTGAATGTTGAAATTGAAGCATTACCTCAGTCAGGCAGTCAAGTTGGTATTGACTTGGGCATTACAAGTTTACTCGCTCTTAGCACTGGTGAAAAGATTGCCAATCCCAAAGGATTCAAGGCAAAATATCGCAAACTTAGAAGAGCGCAGAAAGCTTTAAGCCGGAAACAGAAAGGGTCAAACAACCGTTACAAAGCACGACTCAAAGTAGCGAAAGTACATCAAGAAATTGCTGATGCAAGAAAAGATAACCTTCACAAGTTAACAACGCGGTTGGTGCGCGAAAACCAAACCATCGCCGTCGAGAATTTGGCTGTGAAGAACATGATTAAAAATCCCAACCTTGCCCTGGCCATAAGTGATGCAAGTTGGGGCGAATTGGTCAGGCAACTTGAATACAAGTGTAAGTGGTACGGTCGTACTTTAATTAAGATTGACCGATGGTTTCCGAGTTCAAAACGGTGTGGCAATTGCGGACACATCGTTGACAAGATGCCGTTGAATATCCGGGAATGGGATTGTCCTAATTGCGGGACACACCATGACCGAGACATCAACGCGGCAAAGAATATTTTGGCGGCAGGGCTTGCCGTGGCAGTCTGTGGAGCGACTGTAAGACCCGAACAGAGTAAATCTGTTAAGGCAGGTGCGAAACCCCGTAAGGGACAGAAGCAGAAACCTAAATCTTGAGGTTTGGGAATCCTCGCCGTTCTACGGCGGGGTGGATGTCAAACAAAACACGTTCAGCTTATTCCCATCAAGATCGCGAAAATATCCCGCATAAAACCCCGGTAACGCGCCTCTTGGTCCTGCTGGCCCTTCATCCTTAGCCCCAAGTTCGATCGCTTTGTTATAAACTAAGTTAACTTTTTCTGGACTGTCAACCTGAAGAGCTATCATGACTCCATTGCCAACAGTTGCTGTGTTACCATCATAGGGTTTTATAATAGCAAGTGCTGGTTCCTCTGGAGAAACGCTCCATGCGATAAATCCGTCGAATTCCATGAATCGTCGAGCGCCAATTTCAGCCAGCAAAGCATCATAAAACTTGGCTGCCGTTTCAATATCGTTGGTACCGAGTGTAACATATCCGATCATATTTTTTGTCTTCTAACTGATGTTAAGATTTAAAAGTGTTTGAGCAAATAACAACAGAGTTAAACTGATCTTGAGAAAACCCAAGCTACAACTCAAACATCATTTTACATCATAACTCAAACTATCTCGGTTTTGTCGGCTGCAATGATTTATTGTCGATCGCTAATACATTCGGGACTGTCTCTAGTTGGACTATTGACGATCGCACTTACGGCCTTTGCTTTCATCGCTTCGGAAGCATAGGGCTTTAACAAGGGCAAAACTTCCCGAGCATTTTTAACAGCAGGATCGAGCCACTGTTCCCAATCGCTGTCGGGGAGAATCACGGGCATTCGATCGTGCAGCGGCTGCACTGTTTCGTTAGCAGCGGTAGTAATTATACTGCAAGATACAATGTTTTCTTTTTCAGGAGATTCCCAATTTTCCCACAAACCGGCAAAAGCAAAAGGTTCGCCATCTGCCTTTTGAAAATAGTAAGGCTGTTTGTTCTTTCCCTGCTGCTGCCATTCGTAGAAACCGTCAGCCACTATCAAACATCGCCTGTGCTTGATGGCGCTGCGAAAAGCAGGTTTTTCGGCTACAGTTTCCGATCGCGCATTAATCATGCGACTGCCTATTTTCATGTCTTTTGCCCAACTTGGAATCAGACCCCAGCGCATAAATTGAAAATGTCGCTGCATTTTTTCTGGTTCAACTGTGACTGTGGCAACTGATTGAGTTGGGGCGATATTGTATCGCGGTTTGATGTCTGGAACTCCCGACAGTTTGAATAATTCGGCGATGATTTGACCTGAAGTAGTTAAAGTGAATCTTCCGCACATAATTTTATAGTTGTATTAACGCGGTTTTTACCGATTCCGGCAGTTCGACAGTCGGGTAATCCGGCAGTCCGGCATGGGTTGAAACCCCTGCCTCAAAGCTAAAGTCGGTTAAAACCGACTGGAAATATGAGCTCAATATCTATCTATTTTAGTCCTCTTTTAGAGGACTTTAACTATGAGACAGGGGTTAAAAACCCCTGTCGGATTGTCGGACTAAACCGGGCGGGCGAGACGCCCACCCCACAAGAAAATTCATTCTTTGTGGAACAGGCATCTTGCCTGTTCTTGCGGGACACCCCACAAGAAAATTCATTCTTTGTGGAACAGGCATCTTGCCTGTTCTTGCGGGATACCCCACAAGAAAATTCATTCTTTGTGAAACAGGCATCTTGCCTGTTCTTGCGGGATACCCCACAAGAAAATTCATTCTTTGTGAAACAGGCATCCTGCATGTTCTTGCGGGATACCCCACAAGAAAATTCATTCTTTGTGGAACAGGCATCTTGCCTGTTCTTGTGATTTACCGTTAAGTGGGGGTGAATTTTCGAGATGATTTGTTTTAGGCAATTATTGTTGGTAAAACCCCACCCTAAGAGACATTGCTAAATTGTGGAACCTTCGCCGACAACCATTCGGCGCGCAACTTGTCAATAGCTAATTCTTTGAATTTAGCTTCTACTTCAATCCAAGGAGCTTGATAATAGCAATTAGGCATTTCTGTAATTAAATCGCTGTGGCGCGGATCGGCAAAAAATTCTCTGCCATTCGATATATGCACTAATTGCCATTCAGGAACAGACCAAGTTGTGCGGGCGGCTGCGAGCATTTCGGCAACGCTGGGATCGTCGTAAGTTTCTAAATGTTCGTGAATGACGTGGTGGTGGGCGTCAAAAACCATTGGTACGCCGGTATCGAGACAAACTTCTAAAATTTCCGAGGAACTGTAAGCGTATTCGTCATTTTCAAAGGTTAAGCGCGATCGAATTGATTCGGGTAAATCGCGGATGACAGACTTGAGCTGCGAAGTGCGATCGCTCTTGCCGCCGTGAATGTTCATCAGTGCCAGGGGCGATCGGGGCTGTCCCAACATATCTAAAATTAAAGCATGAGTCGCGAGAATTTTAATGCTGTTTTCAACCACAGAAACCTTGTCGGAACTGAGGACGACAAATTGATCCGGGTGGAGTACCAAGCGGATGCCTAAAGAAAGAGCGCGATCGCCCGTAGTCCGCAATTCTTCAGTCATGGAGTGTAGCACTGCTTCCCCCAAATCTGTATCTGCAAAAGGGAACAGTGCAGAAGTCATGCGGTAGAGCTTAATCTGATTAACGGAACAGAAGTCGATCGCTTTGTCAAGCCGCTTTAAGTTGTCTGTATAAAGCTCGCGCAATACCGTTTCTTGTTCAGTTTCCGAAAGCTGTAAAAGTCGCTTCCGCGTGACTGTGCGAAAGCGAACTTCATTGGATGTTGTAATACAGACTAATCCCAATTCCGGCAATTTGTCTTTTTCCAATACTTGGTTAATATTGCTCATTTAAAATAACACCTAGCTCTATTTCGATCGCAAAATAGGTTTGTAATAAGGACTGAAGTCCTTAGTTATCAAGTTTTGAGAGACTTTACTCCCTCAAAACTCGATCTAACTATAATTTCTAGCTTAGACTCAGCGGCTGCGGGCGATCGCCTATCTTAAGTCAGAGATGTTGCTTAATAGTTGAGGATGCCATAGCACTCCTGGCATAAATTGTGAAATTTTTCTCTTCTCTTCTCAACATTCGCGTCAAGAGAGTCTTCGCGGTTCCTTCACAAAAAAACTCAGTTTCGTGTTTCCCGAAAGAATTGCTATATCTCCTGACTTTCCCCATTTCCCGTTTTCAATCAACTTCGCAAACGCCCTGACCTGAGAATGCTAATAATCAACCAAAAACCCAAAAAACTCGCCGCCCCAAACAAACCAGTGCTCAGAAAAGATAGCTGAGAAGTTTGTGCGTTAGAAGAAATAATTGCCGCCCCCACAATCAGCGAACCCACGACAATACTAAAAGAAAGTCGGTTCGCAGAATCCCCCAGAGTGCGGCGTAGCGGATCGAGTTCTTTTAGTGTCAAGTTCCACTTCAAAGTTTCCGAAGTAACTCGGTCTAAAAGCACTTCCACCTGTCGCGGAGATTGCAAAGATAAGCTTTTCAGATCCAGGGCAGTTCTCAGCAGAGCTTGGATCGGATCGTCTCCTAATAACTGACGCCGAAACATATCGGTCATCAGCGGTTTAACCTGCTCTACAATATTAAATCGGGGATTAAAAGAGCGCGCCAGTCCCTCCAAATTCGCTAGAGTTTTTGCATACAAACCGAGATTGCTGGGCAGCCGAATTTTATTTTTGCGGGTGATTTCCAGCACCTCATAAAAAATTTCCGACAAGTTCATTTGCGACAAGCTAACATTGTAATACTTGCGTAGCATTCGAGCCAAATCGTTCTCTAGATTAACTAAACTTGTCGGCTGAGCAAATTCGGCCATTTCCAAAGTTAATTGAGCGCAGCGCTGAGCGTCTAAATCGACAATTGCCAGCAACATTTCTGTCAAATTCTGCTGAGTGCGCGGGTCTAATCTGCCGACCATGCCGCAGTCTAGCAAAGCTATGCGGCCGTCTTTGAGATAAAATAAATTGCCGGGATGCGGGTCTGCGTGAAAGAATCCGTCGATATATAACTGCTGGAAGAAAACGCGGCAAAGTAGCGTTGTAATTTCTTCGCGTTCGGCATTTATATCTCCTTTGTGGCGAATTCCTTGCAAATCGCCTAACAAAATCGGGACTCCGTTCAGCCACTCCATGACTAAGAGTTTTTTTGTAGTTAACTCCCAGTTAATTTCTGGTAAGACCACTTGTGTGGGGTCAAACCATTTACTTTTAGATAAATTGCGGCGCAGTTCGTCTGTGTAGCTGGCTTCTTGAATGAAGTCTAGTTCTGCACGCAGGGCGATCGCAAATTCTTCTGCTAAGGCGACAATATCGTATTGTTGACCGAAGTCTGTGAGCATGACAAGTTCTGCCAAACCTCGCAGTACGGCGATGTCTTGTTCGATGACAATATCAATACCGGGGCGCTGAACTTTGAGGGCGACTTCGCGGCCGTCTTTTAAGGTAGCTTTGTGGGTTTGGGCGATCGAACCTGCTGCGATGGCTTCGGTGTTAAATTTGGCGAAGGTATTTTCGAGAGATTGTGTGAGTTCCTGGCGGACGATTGCTTCTACTTGCGACCACGGTACGGGCGGCACTTCCGCTTGTAGCGTGGAGAGAGTTTCGATGTAGCTGGCGGGTAAAAGGTCAGGACGGGTGCTCAGCAATTGACCCAATTTGACAAATACTGGGCCTAATTCGACGAGGATATTGCGGAGAACTGCTGGAGTTGGGAGACTGGGTGCGTCGGTTTTGCGGCCGGTTAGGAGGCTTTTCATGTAGTCCCAACCGTTGCGGAAGACGACCTCTAGAATTTCTCCTTTGCGAGAATTGTTTTGAACTAGGCTAAACAAGGGGCCTCCGGGTCGATCGGGTTTAAGGGCTATATAACTACTAGGATAGCGCTGTTGACCAAGCTGACCAGTGTCTTGGGGAATAACTTGGGGGTGGTGCGAATGGGGCGCGATTCCCTACGGGATAGCTTCGCACGCGCGTATTTTGGGTAGCAGAATTGCTGTTGAGAATTTCCTCGTCTCGGAAACATTTTCAGACCGTTTTGTTACTTATAGTATTCATTAATTGACTTATAATCTGTAGACTTATTGTCTATAAAAGTTTATTTATAGTCTGTAGATTTATTGTCTACATTTTTTGATAATTGTACCTTGAAGCAAAAAAGTGAAATAGATATCAAAAAGCGTTTTGGAAAAGCCATAAGGCGGCGTCGGCGAGAACTCGATCTATCACAAGAACACCTAGCCGAAATTTCAGGACTTCATCGTACTTACATTTCGAGCATAGAAAGAGGTCAGCGCAATCCATCTTTGGAAAATATTGACAATCTAACAAAAGCCCTGGATATATCTATTTCTGAGCTCTTTGCTAACTATGGTATAGAGGTAGAAGAGTGACAGCTAAAAAAAATGCTAAAGCTAAAAATACTCGGTTGAGCTATAAACTTGGTCTGCCAGCAGCAATAGCGAGAAAAGTTGAAAAGACAGGTCAAACCAGAGGTGCAGAGAAAGATACTGTTTATCAAAACCGCGTCCTCCGATCTAGTACAGTCCTAATACCGCTGAGTTCGTGGAAAGTTGGGGTTGTCCCACCACCCGAAGGATTTGAAAATGGTTACATAGTTCTTGCCCATCCAGAGGAATACTTTTCGGACACTCCTCCAACCTCTAAATTAGATTTACCAAAAGACTTACAGCTAGGAAAAGATTTATTAGTATTTTATGAAACTAGACCTCAATGGATGCGCTACCCTCCAAGTCAGTATGGTTGGCATCCCGCCCATTCTCGAATTCCACCACTAGGAGGTCAATACCTTGCCCGCGTACCAGATACTACCCGTCCTGGAGACTCTCTTGAAAGGCATGGGTACATAGATAGCAAAACTGGCGGTCAAGGGGCAGGAATTAGGATTTATGAGTATGCTTCAAAAACAGAAATAGAAGCTACTAGATATCAGTTATCTTTCCTTGTGTGGCAAACCGAGGGAATTATTGATATGGCGCGAGAAGAAGGGACACTGAATCCTGAAGAATGCAAGGCAATAATCGAAGCTAAATGTCAGGACATGGGACTGAGCGATCTTACGCTACTTCAGCAAAACAGGATAATAGATAGCCAACAGCGTACCGTTTGCCCTCTTTGCTTGAAGCCTATCCTAGCTCAAGAGCTGGCGTCCCGCGTGGAACAAGCTGAAGGTCGAAATGTACCTGATTTGACAGTTACCACAGCAAATTTATTTCATGTTAAGGAACTCAAAGCCGGAGTATATAATCACTGTCGTTACAATTTGGGATGGGGACATCATCACTGTAATGCAGCAGCTAGAGACTGGGGAGTTAAACGCACATTAAAATGGATGGAAGAAGTCCTCACAAATAACGGAAAAATAATTAATTATTTTTCCGAAGACACATTATTTAATAAGTTTTGAAACAAAAATTCCTTTTTCCAGTCAAATTCTGATGTTTTAGACTTTGGTAATGGCTGTGATATATCAGAACACCGTAAAGTTATTTTGTGACACAGACTTTCTTCAATCTCAATCAGCATAGCTTTACGACCTAACATTTGGGCTGCTTGTCCAACAACACCTGAACCTGCAAAGCAATCCAGCACCATATCACCCGAATAAGAACTGGCTTCAATAATATGAGTAATCATATCTAATGGCTTTTCTGCTGGGTGTTTACCCCGGTAAGGTCTAACTGTTGGGAAATCCCAAATATCGGTGTATGGTATATCGGCAGTTACAGAAAAAGGTCTGATTATTTCTTGATAATCAGGTAATTCTGGGACTTGGGGGCTAAATTTAGACAACACCGATTTCAGTTTTTGATATTGTTCGGGACTGGGGATGTTTCTGCCGGTCTCCCAATTCGATACTGCACCACCGTGATTGACACTCCCATACTCACCAATAGCTTCTGTTAGCTGAATAGTTGAGATCCCTGCAGCTTCGCGGGTTTTTCTGAGCAAGCTACCAAAAGCTGATTGTTTGTTGTTTTCCGCTGAGGCTGATTCAGCAAAAATAATCCGTTCCGAATGAAGATACCAACTCCTTAAACTTTCTTTTTTTGCCTTTTGCTTCCATCCATCATAGCCTGGTTCATTGGGTTTTGTCCAAGTAATTGAAGCTAGGACATTAAATCTTTCACCTAACATTACCTCAATTTTGGCTGCCATTTTATTAGAGGCAAAACAGTAGAGAGAGCCATTGGGAGCTAATACCCGCTGCCATTGCTCGGCTATAGTGTCTAACCAGTGAAGGTACTCTGGATCATTTTTAAATCTTTTGTCGCCCGTAATGTTATCTTTTTTAGTAGAATGATAGGGGGGGTCTGTCAGAATTAGATTGACACAATTATTAGGCAGTGACTTTAATACATCTAAGCAGTCACCTTGGTAGAGAGTGACCGCAGGGGATTGAAAGTAGGTGTTCATTGGCTTATTTTCTCTATAGCGCTCTGTACTCAACCGCTCGATTCCATAATTTAAGTTATTATATATGGGAAACCGAACCTCAGTCTAGTCTGTAAGACAATTAAATGATGGGTTTTACGCTCGCCCGGTTCAACATCTTTAACAGCTTCGGGAAAAATAGCCTGTTTTATAATTTTTTGTAATTCGCTTTTTCCGGGATTTATTGTAATTCCAAAGGGCGATTGATAATCGCCCTATTTCTATCACAATAAATCTTTCAATTTATCATCTTCTCCCAACACCTTAATTACCTGTTTAATCTCCTGCGTCCTGTCCTTTTTTACAATCAAAGTTACATTGCCATCTCTGACAACTACCACATCTTCTAAACCAATGGTGACAATCACCTCATTCTCATCGGCTGCATAAAAAATGCCACCTTTCGTATCAATTCCGACGTGTTTGGCTAACTCCAAATTCGGCTTATCTCCTTGCAGCAAACGACCGATCGCATTCCAATCTCCCAAATCGTCCCAGCTAAAGCCTACGGGCAGAACACAAGCCTTTTGCGTCTTCTCCATCAGCGCGTAATCGATACTAATTTTGGGTAATTCCGAGTACGCCTGCGCCCCTTTTGCTTCCAAAGCTGCCATCATTTCAGGTACATGATTTCGCAGTTCTGTCAAGACTGTTCCGACTCGAAATACAAAAATTCCGCCGTTCCAGCTAAACTTGCCGCTGGCTACAAATTCTTCCGCAGTTGTACGATCGGGCTTTTCCGTAAACCTCGCCACTCGATAGGCCGGAAAACCCCCAAAACTGCCGATTTCCTCGCCTTGTTCGATGTAGCCGTAACCGGTAGAAGCATAACTCGGCTTGACTCCCAAAGTGGCGATCGCATCCTGATTTTTCGCCAACTCCGCCGCCGCCTCCAAAGTCTTGATAAACTCCTGTGGTTCCCCAATCCAGTGATCCGCCGGGAAAAAACCAACAACCGCATCCTCACCGTAACGCTTCGCAGTTTCTATAGCAGTCCAGGCCACCGCCGGCGCAGTATCCCGGCCCTCCGGTTCCGCCAGTAAATTCTCCGGCGGTAACAGCGGCAACTGTTCCCGAACCCCCTCCGCCAACATTTCCGACGTTACCACCCACAAATCGTCCCAACCGTTACCTAATTCCAAAAGTCTTTCCGCAGTAGCCTGCAGCAAACTCTTGCCGCTACCGTCGAGACTCAAAAACTGCTTGGGCCGCTGTTTGCGACTTAGTGGCCAGAAACGTTCGCCTTTACCGCCGGCCAGAATCACAGGAATTAAGGTTCTACTCATTGTTTAAAGTTTAAACTGTTCACATCTATTTTGCCTTGATACTGGTAGGGACACGGCAATGCCGTGTCTTTACCCGTAGCTTAATTTTTAATTCTACCTTCTATCTTCTGCCTGTCACTTTTTCAATCCAATTAGTATCACGATCAATGTAAGGTGCGCCCCAGCATACCTTATTCAATATAAGACCGAAAAACTCTGGTTGAGGAATCATTGAAGATTGCTATAGCCACTAGGAATTAGCCATTACCTATTACTTCGACAATTCGATATTGAGTTCGTTCACAACACGGCGTTTGAGCGGAATTGATTTTTCTCTAGGCAGCAAGTCAAATACTTTCCGAAAAGCGTCATCTACCTGTTCAAATGGTATTTGTCCTTTTTCATTGAAAACTACTTTTCCCGATTGGTCTAGGATGACAGTTTGAGGTACGAAACCTTCGTAATAATGGCTTGGTTCGGTGATTTCGGGTGACGGTTGCGGAGGCAAAGAGTCAATTGTTATGGGCATAAAATCGGCTTCGCGCCCGTAAAATTCCTGGAGTTGAGAGACGACGATCGCGTATTGCTTGGAGTCGCTGCTGTCGTCAGTGTAAAAAACCAACAGTACGGGTTTATGGCGTTTGAAAGAATCTGTAATCTTGACTTTAGGAGGAACTAGGGAACCGTTGCCGGCGTAGAGGGCAAATATTGTACCGTCAAAGCGATCGTCCGTAAGAGTTGCCAAGGCTGGGGCCGTGCCGCTTAGCAGTATGAAGCTAAGTGCGATCGCCACTGTTACAAGACTGGCTGACAAGATTCGCCTCAGCCAGCGGATGCCAGAAGCAGCAGTAACAAGTGATTTTTTTTTCTCAGTAAATATCATAGGTTGTGGGCAGTTGCTGTAAGGAAACCGAAATCAGATGCAAAAACTTTCCTAAGTTTATCAGCAAAATGTAGGCAAATGTTGTTGAGTAGGTTAAAGTAGTTTCGGCTCGACGATCGTAAATTGCTGATAGTGGCGATCGACAAGGCGATTCTACAGGCCCAAGATCACTATTTGCGATCGGCTTTTTAGGGGCGGGCTGGAAGTGTCCGCGCCACAATAAAATTTATTTGTGGTGGCATGGGCTTGTAGCTTCTGAAAATAATGCAAGATGTTAAATCCAAGTGATAACTAGAAACTGAAAACTGGGAATTTACAACTAATGATAGCTTTGCTTGACGCACTCCTCGCCCAAACGCCGGCTGCTGATGTTTCCGGGCCGGCTCAAATCAATCTGGCGCAGGCCCTTGTTTTAGGAATTGTACAAGGATTAACAGAGTTTTTGCCTATCAGCAGCAGCGCTCATTTGAAGGTAGTGCCGATCGCCCTGGGATGGGGCGATCCCGGAGTTGCTTATACTGCTGTTATTCAGTTGGGCAGCATTGTCGCAGTGCTTTGGTATTTCTGGAAAGACTTGACAAATATAGCTGTTGGTGCAGTCGAAGCCCTGGTGCAGCGCAACTACAAATCCCATGAGTTTCAAATGGCGGTAGCACTGGTTTTGGGAACAATACCTATAGTCTTTTTTGGGCTGCTAATCAAGGCATTGGTTCCAGATTTTGACAACTCGCCACTTAGAAGTTTGGCCAGTATCGCCATTGCTTCGATCGTCATGTCGCTACTGTTAGCAATAGCAGAAAAAATTGGCAAGCGCAATCGCACTTATGAAAAGTTAACTGTCTTAGACGGTATTTTGATGGGATTAGCTCAAGCAATCGCCTTGATTCCGGGGTGTTCGCGATCGGGTTCCACTCTAACAGCAGGATTGTTCATGGGATTGGAAAGACCCGCCGCCGCGCGGTTTTCTTTTTTATTGGGAATTCCGGCAATTACTCTGGCTGGATTAGTGGAATTAAGGGGTGATTTGGGACAAGGAATCAGCGATGCGGGAGTTGCAGCTTTGATAGTGGGAACGATTTCATCATTTGTGTTTTCTTATTTGTCGATCGCGTGGCTAATGAAGTTCCTGCAAACTCAAAAGACGTGGATATTTGTGTTGTATCGGCTAGCTTTTGGCGTGGCCATTTTAACGGCGATCGCAGGTGGGGCAGTGAAAAATGCGTAGGTTGTTATAATTAAAAGGACAGGCAAGATGCCTGTTCCACAAAACAAGAACAGGCAAGATGCCTGTTCCACAAAGAGTAAATTTTCTTGTGGGACGGGCATCTTGCCCGTTCATAAAAAGCTTATTAATAGCTGACAAGCTGTTAGCTTTTAACTCAAAGTGAGCGTCGCCGTGAAGGATATAGAATGCCTGAAGATAGCGAGCGCCAAAATGAAAAATTAACGCTAATTATGCTGGTTCATGGTGCTAGCATTGGTGTAGCGATGTCCTTCTTTATCTCTCCCGGAATTGTGGGAACAATAGTATCAGATTTAAAACAGGTTCTCCGTTCAGAATCCCAGTGCTAATATATGGAATAGTCTCGCAAAAAAAGGGATTATTTGGCGCAAGGCTGGGTTGACAAAAGAGCGCTGTTGTGCTGGCAGAAACAACTAAGCCTGTCAGGAACCCCGTCAAAATTTTGAGTTTCATAAATACATATTTTTGATACATCCTCTCACAGCCAAGCTAAATTCACAACCCAGAAGTTATTCTGATTCTAAAGGCGATCGAGCCTAGGAGACTGCTATGCTGAAAAGAGAAAACTAATACTGCCATCAATCTTAAAATGCTATTTGTTCCTACGGCTGAACCAATTCCGCTTGTGGCTGATGCAAACGGTGTTATCCGGGTTAGCCAAACCCGAATTACCCTAGATACAGTCATTACAGCTTTTCTTGAAGGAGGCACAGCAGAAGAAATCCGGGAACAGTACCCGTCTCTTCAACTTTCCGATATTTATTTTGCGATCGGCTACTACTTGCGACACCAATCCGAAGTTGACGCTTATCTGATGGAACGTCAACGTCTTGCCACAGAAGTTCAGCAGGAAGCAGAAAGGCGTTTTAACCCAGTTGGAATACGCGATCGCTTATTAGCCAGACGCAACCAAAAAGGGTAGTGTTATATGCTGCGATTATTGGCAGACGAGAACTTTAACAATCAGATTGTTCGAGGTATTCTGCGGCGAAATCCCGACGTTGATATTGTCCGCGTTCAAGATATGGGCTTGATCGAAGCAGACGACCCAACTGTTTTAGAATGGGCCGCGCAGCAAGGGCGCGTGGTACTAACTCACGATGTAGCAACTATGACAAACTTTGCCTACGAACGAATGCAAGCAGGTCTTGCGATGCCAGGGTTATTTGAAGTCAGCCGCCGTGTTTCTGTAGGTTTGGCGATCGAGGAAATTTTGCTAATAGCTGAGTGCAGTCTGGAAGGAGAATGGGAAGGACAAGTGCGATTTTTACCTTTACGCTAACGAGTTTAAGCAAACTATGTCAATACCGAAAAAAGGAGCCAGAAAAATAATTGTTGATGGGGAGCCTTTTATCTGGCTAATCCGAAGACAAGCTACTTATACGCAAGAATACTCCGGAAATCTTCATGTTGCGATCGAACACGCCCAAAAACGGGGTTCGGTGTTAGTTATCATCACCGATCGACCTCATCCTCAATGTTGGGGTACTAACGAAGTGAAACCAGTAACACCCTGTGATGCAACACAATGGATACGGCAAGCGGTGCGACTCGGATGGCAGCCTCAGCTACCCGGAATAACTTTTGAGGTGCGGATTGCAGAACTGTTTATGGAAAAAATATAATAATGCTGTATATTTAGCAACCCGACAAGTCAATTCTGTTAAAGACGTTAAAGACAATTCACTCGCCTAGACTGGCAGAAGCGATCGCCCGATCGCTTCTGTCAGCCTAGACAAGTTAAACTGTAAACATTCTCCGCTAACAAATAACAAATAACTAATAACTAATAACCATGAGCGACATATCAATCCGGCCCGCCCTAATCACCAAAGTTATCCCCGACAGCATCTGCGCCGAAATGGGATTTGAACCCGGAGACTCAATCGTCGCCGTCAACGGTCAAAAACCCCGCGACTTGATTGACTATCAATTCCTGTGCGCCGATGAATTTCTAGAATTAGAAGTATTAGACACTAAAGGCAAAACTCACAAATTAGAAATAGAAAAAGAGTATGACGAAGACTTGGGAGTGGAATTTGAAACTGCTCTTTTTGACGGACTAATTCAGTGCAACAATCGCTGTCCTTTTTGCTTTATTGACCAGCAGCCTCCGGGAAAGCGCGAAACTTTGTATCTCAAAGATGATGACTACCGACTTAGTTTTCTTTACGGTAGCTATCTCACTCTCACAAATCTGACTGAAAAAGAGTGGGACAGAATCGAACAAATGCGGCTTTCTCCTCTCTATGTTTCGGTACACGCTACGGAACCGGAAGTGCGAATTCGGTTGCTAAAAAATCTCCGCGCGGGGAAGATTTTAGAACAAATCAAATGGTTTCAAGAACGCCGCTTGCAAATTCACGCTCAAGTAGTTGTTTGTCCCGGTATTAATGATGGCGAACATTTAGAACGCACTTTGTTAGATTTGGCAAAGTTTCATACTGGAAGTATTCCGGCTGTAGCATCGGTGGCTGTAGTGCCGGTGGGTTTAACTCGCTTTCGCCCGGCCGAAGATGAACTAATCGCAGTAACTGCCCAAAAAGCGCGAGAAGTAATCGAGCAAGTGCAGAAAATTCAAGGGCTTTTGAGTACAGGAAAAGGTGGCGGAAAGCCGAAAAGGAAGAATTCAAAATATACCCCCCCCAACCCCCCCTTAGCAAGGGGGGGAGAAGATTTAAATGGCTTGTTAGGAAAGTCAAAATCTCGCTGTATTTGGCTGGCTGACGAGTGGTTTTTAATCGCTGGTTTAGATTTGCCGTCGGCTGCTGATTACGAAGATTATCCGCAAATTGGTAATGGTGTGGGTTCTATCCGCCAGTTTATCCAGCAGTTTGAAACGGCTTTTGAGAAGCTGCAACCGATGCCAGTCGAGCCTGCGCGCAAGTTAGTTTGGGTGGTGGGGAATGCTGTCGAAAAAGCTTTTGAGCCGATCGTACAACAACTAAACCAAATTCCCGGCTTGTCCGTCAACATGGCCGCACTGTGCAGCAACTACTGGGGACAAACTATCACTGTCACGGGTTTGCTCACCGGGCAAGATTTGCTGGAAGCTTTGCAGGGGCGAGACTTGGGAGATGGCATTCTGCTGCCGTCGGTGATGCTAAAACAGGGGGAACCGCGTTTTCTCGACGACATGACCCTCGAACAGCTCGCCAGCTCGCTAAAAACCCGGATTTTGCCGGTGAGCGGAGTAGAGGAACTAATCTCGACGGCGATCGGTCTGGCAAATGCTGAAGTTAAATTCTAAATTTTGAATCGAACATTCAAAAGTTAAGATGAGTAGGGTAATTGTGACTTGCAACCGTCGAGTTCAGGCTACAGACTAGAAATTTGAGACCTCAATCTTGCTCTAAAATTGTCTCTAGGATTGCAGAGTAATTAAAAAATTATGCGTGTTTTTCGTCAAATCATCGTAGTCGGAGTGGGCGCTGCAATTACTTTGGGCAACGCCCCACAGAGTGCTTCAGCACAGTCTCCGACTCAATCTCAGGACAGTTTGGCCCGCTTCAATCAGCTCGAATTAGGGCAGAAGGTTCGATCGACCTCGAACACAGCTGCAGAATCAGCGTCACAGGCCGAACAGTCGATCGCCCTTAATCCCCCAACTGGAAGCGAGCAAGCATCAAAGCCTCAACAGGCTGCTCCGGCTTCCCCATCAACTCTGTCTCAGGCCGGTGCAACGCCTCTAAGAGGGTTGGAACCGACACAGACTCAGCAGCCTTCCCCGAACCCTCCCAACAATGTTCCTGTGCCGAGTTCCCCGGTACCCATCCTCCGGGGCACTCCGAACGAAAGTTTCCCCCCTGTCCCTCCGAGGGGTATTTTAGACACCAAGCCTCCGGCTTCCCTGGAACCCAACCCGAATCCCCTGCAGTTTCCGACAAACCCGGAGGATGTCAGGATCGAGCAAACTGAGTCAATTACCTTGCAGCAGGCGATCGACCTCGCCCGCCGCAACAGCCAAGTTTTGCAAATCGCCGGACAGCAAGTGGAACAAAGCAGAGCCGCTTTGCGCGAACAGCAAGCTGCTCTTTATCCAGACCTGAATTTTCAAATGGACGCCAGCCGCTCTGTGACTGCAGGCGGAGAACTCGGAGTCCGGGCTCAGCAGCGCTTCAACAACTCTCGGGCTAACGGAACCGGGCAGCCCGCCGAGCAAGCCCGGCAAAATTTAGGCAGCAACAGTCTCAACAACACTTTGCAGTTGAGCTATGACATCGATTTGTTCGGAAGACGGCGGGCTAACATCCGCGCGGCCGAGGAACAGTTGCGCCTTCGGGAATTGGATGTGGAACGCCAAGCCGAGGAACTCCGCTTCGACACTGCTGAGGCTTACTACACCTTGCAAAACGCGGACGGACAAGTTGCCATCCGCCAAGCTTCAGTCAGAAATGCTCAGCAAAGTTTGCGGGATGCCGAAGCCCTGGAACGGGCAGGGGTGGGAACCCGGTTTGCTGTATTGCAGGCTCAGGCAAATTTGGCTAACGAAGTGCAACAACTGTCAGTTGCTCGTCGCGATCAGCGAGTTGCCCAGCGGCGTCTGGCTGAGATTTTGAATGTCAGCCAGTCGGCGAACTTGACGGCGGCCGATCCGGTAGAGCAAGCGGGCTCTTGGAGGCTGTCTTTGGAAGAGAGTATCGTGCAGGCTTTTAGGAATCGCCCCGAGTTGGAACAGCAGTTGGTGCAGAGGGATATCAGCAAGCAGCAGAGGCGATCGATTCAGGCGGGGCGTTTGCCTCAACTGAGTGTTGGGGGTAGTTACAACGTGCTGGGACAAGACCCTGACGACCCCAACCCGTTTGCTACTCGCGGGTGGGCGGATGGTTATTCGATCCGGGCGAGTCTGACTTGGAGTATCTTCGACGGGGGCGCGGCGAACGCGAGGGTGAGACAGCGGGATGCTGATATTGCGATCGCCGAAAGTCGATTTGACCAACTCCGCAACCAGGTGCGCCGGGAAGTGGAACAAGCTTATTTTGGCTTAGAGTCGAGTTTTGAGAATATCGAAACTTCTGAGGCGGGGGTTTTGCAGTCGAGGGAAGCTTTGCGTCTGGCGAGACTGCGGTTTCAAGCTGGTGTGGGTACTCAGACGGATGTGATTCAGGCGGAAACTGATTTGACTAGGGCTGAGAGAAACCGATTGTCGGCAATTGTCACCTACAACCTGGGACTTTCGTCTCTCCAGCGGGCTGTGAGCAATCTTCCGACTAATAACCTCTCGGATGCTCCTTGAGATTGGGTTGGGGCGAGCTTTAATTACCAGATCAATTGGACATCCTGTATTAAACGTCCGACACATTAGTTAATATTTTGTAATAGAGTTCCATGTCAACTGCGTTAAGGAATCGGCAATGGCCAATATCAAGTTTGTGAAGGAAAATCAGGAAGTCATCGCAGCAGACGGAGCCAATTTGAGACTCAAAGCTCTAGAAAACCGCATCGATTTGTACACATTTTCGGGAAAGATGATGAATTGCGGGGGCTACGGTCAATGCGGCACCTGCATTGTGGAAATTGTCGAGGGCAGTGAAAATCTGTCGCCCCGCACTGACTTTGAGAACCGCAAGCTCAAGAAAAAGCCCGAAAACTATCGGTTGGCTTGTCAAGCTATGGTCAATGGCCCGGTGAGCGTCAAGACTAAACCGTGACTCTCAGAAGGCAGAAGGTTGATTAACAGAAAGAAAAATGCAGAATGCAAAAATTGTGTTTTTTTTCCTATTTCACTGTATAATCACGCCTTTTGCTCGCCTAGGAAAAGAAACTTGGTTTCTAGGACAAATAAGAGATTGGGTAGGGAGGCATCCAGGCAGAAAGCGGGTTTCGACGCTTGTCCGTCAGCTCTTCTTCTGTCTTCGAGTTTGCCTTTTGCCTTTGAGTGATATCCTAGTTGTGTGTGTTTTTCTATTTTCCGATAGAGGCGAGCGTCTTCATGGAAGTTAACGATTTAGGGTTTGTGGCAACCATTCTGTTTGTATTGGTTCCCAGTGTTTTTCTAATCATTCTGTACATTCAAACAGCTAGCCGTCAAGGTAGAAAAGATTAGCAACTGCTGTTATTTCTGTCAGGCGCAAGCTGCTTGCAAAAAAAAAGCGCCAACAGCTTTTTGCTGAGGCGCTTTTTTTATTAACTGTTGAGTGTTAGCTGCTAAGGAATGAGAATTAAATAACTTACAATGCGTGATGGTTTTTGTGAGATGGGCGTCCCGCCCGTCCAGAAAGGGCGGGCTATAAGCCCAACCCCTACTCCGCACTTTCAAGAGTGTAAATTATTTAATTCGCGATCCTAAGTGTTAACGATGAGATTCTAGCCGACTGTGCGGGCTAGCAAGACGGGACAGTTGGCATAAACTCGCACGTAGTCTGATAGCGAATTTCCTAGGAGTCGATCGATATCCACAAAGTTTTTGGCAACGCTGGGTCGCCGATCCGGGGAACCGATTACTAACAAGTCGGCATTCAACTCGTCTGCAATCCGACAAATTTCTTCCCCTGGCTTGCCTGTAGCACTCACGCAGCGGTAGCTAACTCCCATTTGTTTGGTTAGTGCTACTGCTGGGGCCAATACAGCGTCTTTTTCAGCACTTGTTGTTAAATCTGTGCTGGATTTTCCCGTCAAATCTTTGGTGACGTGTACTAAAATTATCTCTGGGCCACTGACTTCTTTGACCAAAGATAGCGCCAGCTCTAATGACTGTTTGGCAGCTTCTGATTTGTCTACCGCCACCATGACGCGCTTGATTTTTTTGACATAGATGTCGTCTTTTACTAACAACATCGGTCGGGATGTTAGCTGGAAAACGTACTGGCTGACTGAGTTTTCCAAAATCGATTGCAGCCGTCCGAGTCCGCGGGAACCCATAATTACTAAGTCGGATTGTTCTTCTTCTGCGACTTGGCAAACTGTGGTTTTCGGGTCTCCCTGTTTGAGCCTGGGGTTGACTTTGCTGGGATCTATTTTCAAAGACTGGACTGCTTGTGCTAAAATCTTGCCTCCTTCTTCCAGTTTCTCGGCCATGCCATCGGAGGTTACTTGGGGCGGCACGACGTGCAAGACGGTGACAGAGGTTTGTTGCAAGGAAGGGATGTCCATCAACATATTAAACATCTCTTCGCACAAGCCGCGACCGGCGACGGCTACTAAAATTTTTTCTATCATGGTTTTTTTGGCGGTAAAAACAGTTGAGTTTTCTTGTGCGACGTTAAACTAGGGCGTTGGTACTCTAGTTGCTTACAGTCAAGCATAAGCCTGAAGTTTGTCTTATGATTTGTAGAAATGTAGCGTTTTGGAACGATTTGTAAAGTGTTAGAGAACGATCGAACTCAACCTGAACTCGCACCGGCTGGTGCTATTCAAAATCGCCGCGGGATCGACTCTGAGGGCTGGTTTGAATATTTGGTGCGAGTTTACCCTCACCATACTGACTACAGCGGTGTGGTTTGGCACGGGACTTATATTGCTTGGATGGAGGAAGCTAGGGTGGAAAGTTTGCGATCTCTTGGCATCGAGTATGCAGACTGGGTGGCGCAGGGTTTGGAATTGCCTGTGGTGGAACTTTCGCTGCGCTACCACCGGGCTGTACAAATGGGTCAATCTGTGGCAGTCAGAACGCGGATGGCTGCTAGCGAGGGTGTGCGGCTGCTTTGGGATTACGAAATTCGATCGGCTGAGACTCAGGAGTTATATGTGACAGCACAGGTAACTTTGGTGGGTGTCGATCGCGACAAGAACAAGATTATCCGGCAATTGCCGCCGGCGCTAAAGGAGGCTTTGACAAGGCTTTCTGTTAAACCTTCAACCTAAGCTGCTGTTAATACCAATTCTCGCCTCCAGAAAGCAAGAATGATGAGTGTGGGTTTGTTTACTGAAAGACTGTATGCACCGGTGCGTCGCTCAAAGATTGTGGATATTATTTAATATTTAAGGGTGGCGACGCACCCGGAGCGATACTGTTGCATGAGTTTTGAGGATTTGTATAATTTATAATTATACCTTCTGCTTTCTGTTTTTTGCCTTCATTGGAACTTTTAATAATGTCAAAAAAACTGGAATTGCCAGAGCAAAATATTGAACTTCGGCGCAATATTTTGGAAAAAACCGAGTTAAACTCTGCCTTAAAAACTGAAGACAAAACTCTTGTTTCGGGAAAGTCAGACAGTTTAAAAAACGGTGAATTAGCTGACAGTCAAGGCAAAATTTGGGCGATCGTTTCGCTGTCTGCGGCGCTGCTAGCGGTGTCGCTGGCGGCGATTTTTATTAGGTTTAGCGAACGGGAAATCAGCCCGAATGCTACTGTTTTTAACCGTTTGTGGATAGCAACTGTGGTATTTGGAGTATGGAATGGTGCTGATGCTGCACGCCGCCGAATGTCTGGGGCAAAAGTTGAAGAGCGATCGAGCTACACTCTGCAGGATGTGATGCTGTTAACAGCCGTAGGCGTGGTTTCTTCTGCTTCTTTGGGTTTCTGGGCCTGGTCACTGAGTCAGACTAATGTCGCTAATTCTACTGTACTGCGAAACTTAACTCCTTTATTTACTACTTTGGGGGGATGGCTGCTGTTGGGGCGGCGCTTTGACAACAGGTTTTTGGTGGGACTGGCGGTGGCTTTATCCGGCGCAATTGCGATCGGAATGGACGATTTGCAAACGGCGGGAGACAATCTAGTCGGCGACATTGCTGCTCTTTTATCGGCGATGTTTTATGCAGGAAATCTGCTACTTTCAGAACATTTGCGAACGAAGTTTCCGGCGACAACTATATTGATGTGGCGCTGTTTTATTGGTAGTATCTTGGTTTTGCCACTGGTTCTGCTGGCGGGCGATCGAGTTTTCCCTTATTCTTGGCAGGGATGGCTGGCTGTAATTGGTTTGGCGGTGATTTGTCAAGCTTTCGGCCAGGGACTGCTCATCCACAGTCTCGGTCGTTTGTCGTCGGGATTTGTCGCTCTTTTTCTGCTGCTAGAACCCGTGATTACTGCGATTATTGCCGGGGTGCTGTTTGCGGAAAGTTTGAGCTTGTTTAATTGGTTTGCATTCTCCGTAGTTTTGGCGGGAATATATTTGGCAAAATCTAGCAGTTCGGCAGATAAAAAATAAAACACACAGGAAATAAACTTAAATGGTTGCAACATCAATTAGCCTGAATCGCTGGCATTATGACTTTAGTTTGCTGCGTCAATATTTGGAGGTGCTGTTTGCTAAATTGCGGATTGCTGTGGTGTTCGGCGGGGACTGCGATCGCCCCGGCTCAGTGATTTACAAAACTCACAATCCCCGCGCTTGGAAGAGTTACGAAATCGTCGCCCGCGAAATTGCTACAGCATTAGCAGAAATTGGCTTTCAGCAAGTCTTTGTCATGCCTGACGACATGAACTTACCGGAACAACTAAAACAAAAAAATATCCATTTAGTGTGGCTGAATACTGGCGGAGTCCAGGGATACAATCCTGTTTGTCACACTCCCGCATTGTTGGAAATGTTGGGAATGCCTTATGTCGGTCACAATCCTTTAAATAGTTCAACTTTAGATAACAAACACGCTTTTAAACGGGAACTGCAATCAGTCGGAATACAAACCGCTCCGTTTATTACTTGGCATCCTTCTCAAGGGATTTTGCATCCTAATTTGCATCAGCGTTTTGCCATTGCTTTTGGTGACTATCAAGGGCCGTTTGTTGTTAAACCAGTATCCGGTCGCGCTTCGCTGCACGTTCATTTTGTAGACAAAATTGAGGGTTTGTCTGAGGCGGTTTCGGAAGTTCACCGAGCCACTCACAATACTGCTTTAATTGAAAAGTATTTGCCGGGACGAGAATTTTGTGTGGCGGTTTGTGGCTATGTTAAATATGCTAAAGGCGGTTTTGGTAAAGATACAAAACCTTTTGCTTTTTCGACGGTGGAGCGCGTGCTTGAGCCTGACGAACTTATCTTTACTTCTATGGACAAAAAAGCGATTACGGCAGATCGAGGACGGTTGATGGGCGGTGAGGAACCTGAACTCAAACAAGAGTTAATTGAGTTAGCTAGAAAAATTTATTGGGAGTTTAGTTTGAACAGTTTGGTGCGGATTGATGTCCGCAGTGATGCTGATGGAACGCTTTATGTTTTGGAAGCAAATCCCAAACCGGATCTGAAACATCCAGGGGAAAATGTGACGAGTTTGGTAGCTTTAGGTTTGGCGGAATACGGGATGAGTTATAACGATTTAATTTTTAGTTTATTGGCGGATAGGTTGGATTATTTGTTGACTCAGCATATCGAAATTATTCCTCATATTGTGGATTTGCTGCATTAATCGGACTTGCAGGGCGGGCTGCACCTTACCTGTAAACAAAAGGGATTTGTAAAGAAATATAAATTGTCGAGAAAAGTCAACACAGGCTGGCAAGTTGTGATAGCTTTGAGTAAGATCGCGATTTGTGGATGTCCCTTTTTTGGTCATAATCAAAATCCCTCAATTTATATTAATTAGATAAAACACATGGAAGCATTACTTTTATTAATAGGATTTGGAGGCGGGGCATTAGTCTGCTGGCTAATTTTGAATAAGCGAAATTCACGCAATTTGGTACGGATGCAGGGTTCGCAGGAGGCGATATCGAATTTGGCTGCTCAGTTGGATGCCAGAACTTCGGAATTGCGGCAAAAGGTGCAGAATGAAAATCAGCTAAATTCTGAATTGTCTCAGTTACAAAGTCGGTTGGAAACTGTGACTCGCGAGCAAGAAGTGTTAAAAAATCAAGTGTCGGAAATGGAAGAATTTTTGGCAGGAATTGCCCAGGATCGATCGCAAATTGATACTCTGATTGCTGATTTGCAGTTTCAGCTAGAAAATGCTCAACAAGCTGAGTCTCAGTTAGCAGAAGTGGCAGAACTTCAAGAGCAGTTAGAAGTTGCGGATCAGGAGCGATCGCAACTTAACGCTCAATTGCTGGAAATGCAAGCAGAGTTAGAGGCGGTTGATGCAGAACGTTCTCAATTTCACGCTCTGCTGTCGGAATTTGAAAGTCAGTTGGAAACGGCTAGCCAAAGCAGATTGCAGGTACAGTACCAGTTGTCGGAAACTCAAATTAAGTTCGATCGCTCGATTCAAGAGCGCGAGCAACTTCAGTCTCAACTATCTGGTTTGCAAGAGCAACTGCAATTAGTCGAAGCAGAGCGATCGCAATTTACTTCGGAATTGTCAGAGCTACAAGCTCAATTGGAGAGTGCAGAGCAAGAACGCAAAACACTCAACTCTCAATTGCAAACCGCTCGCCAACAAGCAAAGCAACCTCCATTGGAATTATTAGAACTGCAAAGACAGTTAGAAGCAGCTAATCTGGAGAAAATGCAGTTAAACTCTCAACTTCATGAAGTACAACTTCAATCCGAAATGGTTGTTGTAGAGCGAGAGAGACTGCTGTCTGAGTTGTCAGAATTGGAGTCTCAGATACAGCGCAAGGAGGAAGATAGCTCGCAACTCCAGTCTCAGTTATCAGAACTGCAAGCTGAATTAGAAACTGCTAACACAGAACGCTCCCACCTTTATTCTCAACTGTCCCAATTGCAAAGTCAAATCGAGACAGCAAACCAGATCCCTACTCAACTTCAATCTCAAGTATCGGACTTAGAAAATCAGCTAAATAGCCTGCATCAAACTCGCTCTGAATTAGAAGTTCAGCTAGAAACTGCTAACACCGAACGCTCGCAACTTTATTCTCAACTCTCGGAAATTCAAAGTCAAGCCGAGACAGCAAACCAGAATCAAAATCAACTTCAATCTCAAATCTCGGAGTTAGAGCAACAGTTAGAAACTGTGCGTCAAAGTCGCTCTGAATTGGAATCTCAGTTCAATTATCAAATCTCGGAATCCCAAAGTCAAATCGAAACAGCTAATCAGAATCAAAATCAACTTCAATCTCAAGTATCCGACTTAGAAAGTCAGTTAGAAAGTGTGCGTCAAAGTCGCAGTGAATTGGAATCTCAGCTAACTTCTCAACTTTCGGAATTCCAAAGTCAAACCGAGACAGCAAATCAGAATCAAAATCAACTTCAATCTCAAATATTGGAGTTAGAAAGTCAGTTAGAAAGTGTGCGTCAAAGTCGCTCTGAATTGGAATCTCAGCTAACTTTTCAAATCTCCCAATTGCAAACTCAAATCGAGACAGCAAATCAGAATCAAAATCAACTTCAATCTCAAATATTGGAGTTAGAAAGTCAGTTAGAAAATGTGCGTCAAAGTCGCTCTGAATTGGCATCTGGGCTAGAAACTGCTAACAGAGAACGATCGCACCTTTATTCTCAACTCTCGGAAACTCAAAGTCAAATTGAGACAGCAAAGCAGAATCAAGCTCAACTTATATCTCAAGTATGCGAGTTAGAACATCAGCTAGAGACAGTTTATCAAGAACGCTTGCAGCTAACATCGCAACTTTCCGCAGCGGGCGATCGGCAATCTGAGCATTTTGAGTCGAAGTCAGGGAAAATTAAAGCATCTACTTCAGATACCAAAGTTGGGAAGAGTCAAGGATTTGTTGTTTCTCAGCAGGGTCAAGGCGATTATACTACTATTAGCGAAGCGCTGAAAAATGCAGCACCGGGCACGCGCATTGACGTGCATCCAGGCGTTTACCGCGAAAGTCTAATTATCGACAAATCGGTAGAAATTATCGGCAGCGGAGAGGTCGATCGCATTGTGGTTGAAAGTATCAGCTCAAACTGCATTAAAATGGCAACTGACAGTGCTTTAGTGCGCGGTTTAACGCTGAGCGCCACTGGGAAATATTACGCTGTAGATATTCGCAAAGGCGAGTTAATCATAGAAGACAGCGATATCACTTCTGCGGACTATTCTGTGGTGGGAATTTGCGGCCCTGATGCAAATTCGATCCTCCGTCGGAATAAAATTCATGATGGGGTATGGAACGGAATTTTTATATCGGATAATGGGAAAGCAACGGTGGAAGATTGCAGTATTTTTGACAACGGCAGTTTGGGAATAGGTGTCGGATTGGGAGGGAAATTGATCGTGCGCCGGTGTCGGATTAATGGTAATGAAGGTGAGGCGATCGCCGTTTACAGAGATGGCATTGCTACCGTGGAAGATAGCGATTTAACGGGCAATGCTGGGGGTGCTTGGCGCATTGCAGATAACGGATACTTGAACAGCAAAGGCAATCAAGAATAGAAGAAGGAAGTTCGGCAACGGATTCGCTCGACGGATGTAACGGATGTAAAGGATAGAAGGAAGAGGGAAGAAGGCAGAAGGAAGTTCGGCAACGGATTAGCTCGACGGATGTAAAGGATAGAAGGAAGAAGGAAGAAGGCAGAAGGAAGAGGGAAGAAGGAAGAGAAAAGAGGGAAGAGAATTCCCAATTAGCGATTCCCAATCCCCGATTGCCAATTACCAATTATCAATTATAAATGCCTAACAATCGAGCTGGATTGTGTTTCATCATTAAATCAATTTCCTGCGGAGAAATGCCTTCATCTATCAATTTTTTCACAAATAATCTGTAACCTTCCGCAGGCAAAGGATCGGGTTTCCTTCCTAAATCCGTGCTCATCACAAAATGCTCTGCTCCTATTAGTTTAATCGCTGCTGCCATCTTACTAATAGAAACTTGATGCCAGTTTTTGTGTCCGTCATCAGCGGCATTTTCTCCCATCAAATCGTTCACAAATGCGAGTTCTAAGAAAGCTCCGGTTGCGGCGGCTGTTTGCATATTTTCTAGGGACAAACCGGGTACATCTGCCATTGCATGGGTAATCAGAATGTTCTTAATGTTGAGCAGGTTGGCTTCAGCTACAACTGCCATCACTTCTTCTGAGGAAATATGACCAGTTTCCAATACCAAATTCTCTTGGGCTACAATCTTCAAAACCGCTGCTGTTTCCGGTAAAACCTTGCCATTTTCCGCAACTTTAATCCCCATTCCCGACTTGTGAAAAACCTGCAAGTGATGCTCAGCATCAACCGTTGGTAGCCACACTACTTTACCGTATTTGCCACCGATGCGGTGCATTGCTTCTACAGCGTCGGGATTAATGCCGCCTACCGAATGATTGAGAACAACTCCTCCGAAAACTTCGATTTTTGGTACTATTTTATTAACCAGAACTGCCCGCGCTGCTGTGCTGGCATAATGATTTTTCAATACCACAGCTTTCATCTTCGCCCTAGCAGCTAATTTCGCTACTTCAAAATCGTCTAATCTACGGGGAATCGCATCAGGAGAAGAATGAATGTGAAAGTCGATCGCACCTTCGATCGTACTCTTGGGCAAATTGATTATCGGCGGATCTGCGACAGCATAAACTGGCAGACAAAACCAATAGCAAACCATCCAAACAAACGTTAAAAAAACAGCTTGCATTCCTCCCCTCTGCGTTCTCTGCGCCCTCTGCGGTTCATCCCCTCTTAATCCTCTCAAATAAAAGATTTAACCACATTTGCCAAAGCTTCAGCATTCTCTTCGTGCATACCCAAAGAACCGGGAATAACTCGCGATTCAACACCCGGTAATTCCGTTAATGCTTCCATTTCAGCCTTGGATTTTGGCGGCGCATTTTCAGCAATTACAACCATCACCTGCACTGCTAATTGTTGAAATTTATCTGTAAATTCCGATCGCACTTTTGCCGTATCTAAACCACCAGTCACAAAGGCAGCGGAACCGTATCGAGCACCTGGTTTTTGCGTCACTTGCCATTTGTTTTGGATGAAATCTGGCGTGACTTTAGCTGCATCGGCGTAGACGTGGCGGCGGTACATAAAACTGAGGAAAGACGGCGCAGTGTTTAGTTTGTAGAGGAATTGTCCCAGTAAGGGCGATCGTACTAATTCTCTCACGATTCCGTGCCAGCCGCTTTGCTGTTTGCTCATCGTCGGCAAAGGCCCGCGCCAAGTCGGTGCTGCTAACACAATCTTTGACCAAACATGGGGTTTTGATTGCGCTAATTGCATCACATAACTCGCAGCGTGACCTGCTGCAACTACAGCCACCGGACTATTAAAATTTTCCGCAACAAAATCCTTGAGAAATTGATGATATAATTGCGGTTCATAGTCGGTTCGCGGGCGATCGGATTCGCCAAAACCCGGCCAATCTAAACTCATAACTTGAAAGTTAGAAGCTAACAATTCTGCTAAAGGACGCATTTCTTCTCGCGTCGAAACCGTACTGAATGCCGGCAGCAACAATACAGGATTTCCCTGCCCTCTGGTTTCGTAAATAACTTTGATTTGGGTTTCTTTCCAATTCCACAGATATTCTTGAACTGCGGCGGAATACTGGCCAGAATTGGATTTTGTTAAATTTGTAGTTTGAGTCATGGCTGTTTATTCTTTTAATTTTCTTCTGCTTGCTTGCTCAATTCACAAGCAAGAGCCTTATTTTTCATCATTTGAAAGATGTTGAAAAATCCGTTAGCGCGGGAAGGTGTAAGACTCACATTCAATCCCGTGTCTTGAATAAAATCTGGGGTAATGGTGACAATTTCAGCAGGCGTTAATCCGCTCAAACCTTCCACCAGCAAGCCAACTAATCCTTTGACTAACTGAGCGTCTGAATCGCCTTGATACAGAACTTTTCCGTCTGCCAAATTTGCGGTAATATAAACTTGCGACACGCAGCCAGAAACTTTGTTTTCCGGCAGTTTATCGCTTTCGGGAAATGCTGGGAGTCGCTTGGCATACCACAGCAGTTGTTCGTAGCGTTGTTTCGGATCGGAATGTCGCTGAAAGCGCTGAACGATTTTAGCTAAAGCAGCAGGTAGCGCGGTGTTTGCAGACATGATTCACTCGTAGCGGTTTACTTCGTTAATATTATACCTTCGATTGTAGCAGGAAGGGCGATCGATTTGAGATTTTAGATTTGAGATTAGGACTTACGCATGAGATAGTAGGGACACGGCAATGCCGTGTCCTCATGGTTTTTTAAGACACGATCTTAAACTAAACAACTGTTCAGGTGTTCTCGAATTTGAGCGATATCTAAGTTGCGGCCGATGACTACGAGTTGATTCTTAGGTGCGGTAAACCATTCCGAAGCATCTAGTTCGTATCTGGGGCCGCTGAGTTGAAATATGTGTCTCATCGGACTGTCGTTAAACCAGAGAATTCCTTTTGCCCGAAATACATCGAAGGGCATTTTTTCCGTTAGAAATTCTTGGAATTTGTGGACATCAAAAGGTCGATCGCTCTCAAATGATAGTGAAATAAATCCGTCGTTATCTAAGTGATGAGATTGATGTCCGTGATGGTGGTGTTCGTGATGATGTTCGTGATGGTGTTCGTGTTTTTCCTCAATTTCAAGACTGTTGAAAATATCTGCTTGCGTTAAACCCACACCCAAAATTAAGGGTAGAGGAACTTCACCGTATCGAGAGTGTAAAATTCTCGCTCCTTCCTTAACTGTGCGAATGTAAGATTCTAACTTTTCTACTTTTTCTGGAGGAGCGAGATCGGTTTTGTTCAGCAGCACAATATCTGCAAATGCCACTTGTTTAAAAGCTGCTTCGCTGTCAAAATGATCGGGAGTGAATGTTTCGCTATCGACTACGGTAAGTACAGAATCTAGATTGGTTAAATCCCGCAATTCTGTGCCGACAAATGTCAGGATAATCGGCAGCGGGTCAGCAACTCCGGTGGTTTCAATTACCATGCAGTCGATGCGTTCTTCTCGTTCTAAAACTCGGTAAACTGCATCGACTAAGCCTTCGTTAATAGTGCAACATATGCAACCGTTGCTAAGTTCTACCATGTCATCCTCTGTAGAAAATAGAAGCTGCGAATCGATGTTTATATCGCCAAATTCGTTAACTAAAACGGCTACTTTTAAGTCTTGGCGATTTTTGAGTATTTGATTGAGTAAAGTAGTTTTTCCACTGCCGAGAAATCCGGTAATTATAGTTACTGGCATCCCTCTTTTGGGAAGATCGGCAATTAAATCTGGGGTTTGTACGGTGAGATTAGTCATTGTTATTCGTTGGTTAATTGTAGAGACCTTGCTGTTAATTTGCCAAGCCGATCGCACCTCATCGCTGACAGCCCGGTGCGATCGCCTCTGCTAAGATACGGGCGATCGAGCCGATCGCGCGCCTTTTGTTTGATAATCATTCTCATTATACGTGAAAATGCGGTTGGCGCGCAAGCTCTACAATTACAGATCGGTGCAATATCTCCGATCGAGCGTTAATCTGAAGAGCTTACTGTAGTTAACGAGCGCGATCTATCCACAAACAGGAGAATATATGGTATTTAGTAACTAGCCGGATTGTCTCTTAGGAGTTTGGGCGATCGCGCAGAAATAACTATGTAAAAATGTTATTTATCTAAAAGCAAAGCGGTATAATATATTGTGAAAAAAATCTGGCTAAAATATCGAGTTTTTCAGGCAGTTGTCTTCTTAGGATTGGGTTTGCTATTAACCATCGCGCTTTCGCTTTCTTTTGGTGCGGTACCCATGAGTGCCGATCAATTGTGGCAAGCATTTCTGCACCGAGGTGATACTGTCAATCAAACTATTTTATGGGAATTGCGTTTGCCCAGAGTTGCGGCAGCGCTGACGGTTGGTGCGGCTTTAGGAATGTCGGGGGCTTTGCTGCAAGGTTTGCTCCGCAACGGTTTAGCCGATCCTTTTGTATTAGGAATTTCGGCGGGTGCAGGGTTGGTTGCGATTACCATGCTGACTTTGGGAATATTTCAAACTTGGGTGCCTTTGGCGGCTTGGATAGGTGCTATTTTCACTTCGATGCTGGTCTACTTTTTGGGCAAAACTAAAACGGGAATTTCTGTGGAACGTTTGGTTTTAGCAGGTGTGGCTGTGAGTTCTCTTTTTGGGGCAGTACAAACTACACTGTTGCTGTTAGCTGAAGACAGCCGCTTGCAAGCTGCTTTGAATTGGTTAATCGGTAGTTTGAACGGTCGCGGTTGGTCGGATTTGCAGGTGGCTGCACCTTATATTTTGGCTGCTTTGCTGTTAGGATGTTTTTTGGGGCGATCGATAAATTTGCTGGCTTTGGTTTCTCTAAAAGTGAGAAAGCTAAAGGCATTCCAAAGCCCGCAGCGATCGGAAACCTGGTTTTTGAGCCTGACTCCCAATGCTGTCGGATCGCCATCAAGAAGCTAGATCCAGAGGTGGCAAACCGCGCAACTGTCGCAGCGAGTTGATACACATCTGACAGTCGCAGCCAAACAGCGCCACCGCCTCATCGCTTTCTGCTTCCGAAAAATCCAGCATCGCCACCCGTTCTTCACCCGGGCGCTGCCAACTGATTCTTACTTTAGAATTAGCAGCAGCAGACTTGCCAGAAAGCCGCACGCAACTCAGGCGCTGAGTGTGGGGCGATCGCACGCATTGAGGCGAATCAGCCGATTGGGCTGGTATTTCGCCAATTAGAGCGGGATTGGCGATCGCGCTCATAGACATCACAGATCCAAACAGCGTCGGACTTACAAGTAAAGTGAGGAGCAATCGATTCATTTGTCGTCCTTAAGAACTTTAACGTATACAATAGCCGATTATCTGTTGCAATTCAACAATGTATTCGTCCGACATCAGTACGATTTGCCGTTATTAAGGCTTAAAAGCCGAATATTTGCCGCCCAAACTTTCAACAATTATCCGCGTATTAGCAACTAGCATTTTCTGATAAGTATCACCTTGGCTCCCGATTTTAAGATTTGTTGCAATTTGAGTAAATTTAGATAGCCAGTGATAGCAAATTCATCCAATGCGGGTAAACTGATTTCAGCAAGGACAACTCGAAGCAGCGAACAAGTTTACCTCAAAAACCAAGTGGGGAGTGATGAGTACAGTTTTAGTGGTGGAAGATTCCCGCAGCCAGCGCGAGTGCATTTCACATCAGTTGAGATGCAGCGGATTGAATGTAATTCAGGCATCAGACGGTGTGGAAGCGCTGGATAAAATCGAGAAAAATTGCCCCGATTTAGTATTATTAGATGTCATAATGCCCCGTCTCGACGGCTACGGGGTTTGTCGTTTCATTAAAGCTAATCCCGAAACTCGGAACATACCGGTGGTATTTTTAACAGGCAAGGGACAGCAGTTAGCTTTATTTGCGAGGTTCCAGGGCGATCGCGCCGAGGCTTATGTTAGCAAACCTTGGCAGCCGAGGGAACTTTTGGCAACAATCAAAAAAGTTTTGCTCAATGCTAATATTAAGTTCGATCGAGCTTCAGCCGACGCTTGGACAGAATACGGTATTTTAAACTTAAGTACAGTCGAACTGTATCAAAGCCATGCCGATGCTTGGACAAAATACAGTTCCCAAATTATTAAATTGTACGATTCCAGCTTAGCAGCTTTCGAGCAAGCTTTGGCAATTGAACCGAGTCACTCAAATGCAAACAAGTATCGCAACCGAGTCCAGACAATCCGGGCAACTTTGATGAAAAAATTAGAGCAAACTAAACCTTGCAAAGTCTGTGATTATTATTACGGTAAGGATGGCATCACTTGTGCAGTGCATCCTGCTGGCCGCCCTCAAGAAGTGTGTCGCGATTGGGAATTTAATTAAAAATGAAAACAAATAACCGCGCTTACTTGGAAAAGTTGCTGCAAGAAAGAAACGAACATCCCGAAAGAATGGCGGAAATTGATGCGAAAATCAATGAAACTTTTCGCCAAAATTACGCAATTTTAGTAATGGATATGTCAGGATTTTCGCGCACGACAGTCCGCTACGGAATTATTCATTTTTTGGCAATGATTCACCGAATGCACGGAATTGTAAAACCGATAATTTCCGAATACAGCGGCACTGTAGTTAAGGAGGAAGCCGACAATATTTTTGCAGTTTTTCCCGATGTAAAATCGGCGGTGGAAGCTGCGATCGACTCTTTGAAACAAACGGCGGCTGTCAACACGACACTGCCGCCGGAGATGGACATTTACCTCTGCATTGGTATTGGCTGTGGCGATGTTTTGATGCTGGAAGGAGAGGATATGTACGGATCTGAATTTAATCTGGCATCCAAGCTGGGAGAGGATTTGGCGGAACGCGGAGAGATTTTGCTGACCTCAGCAGCCTTTGAAAAGTTGGAAGGTGACAAGCAAGATTGGGAAAAAGTGGAACTTTCGGTTTCAGGTTTGGAATTGGTGGCGTACAAGCGGCTGTAATCGGGTGAATTTCTGTTGTCTTCTCGTTCTTCGCCCTGCTGGAAAATGAGAACATGGCTTGTGCCAGCCTTGACTCGAAACCCGGTTTCTTCGCAGATATCGGGCGACTAAGGATCGCGAATTAAATAATTTACACTCTTGAAAGTGGGGAGTAGGGGATGGGCCTGAAAGCCCGCCCTTTCTGGACGGGCTTTCAGGCCCATCCCACAAGAACCATCACGCATTGTAAGTTATTTAATTCTCATTCCTAAGCCATTTTGGTATAAACCAGGTTGATGAGGCTATATTCTTAGAGAATATGGAGTTTAAATAAAATTTAAAATTAGATGATTGAGGAACACAAAACTTGGCAATCTATTAATTTATCCGCTATTGGACAGCGGCTGGCTTGGCTGCAGCAACAGCCAGACAAGGTTATTTTTTGCAAAGAGTCTGGTGTTCACTATGTTGCAGTCACAAAAGAGCGATCGCACATTAAACTATCTTTAGTAGAAAAAGTAAATCAGCACACAGATTTACTGCAATCTGTATTCGATTTCAACAATCCTTTACATCTAGTGTCTGAATATACTCAGGCGATGATGTTGGGTTTAGTGTGGCAAAACCAACCTCAAAGAATCTACATAGCTGGTTTTGGCGGCGGCAGAATTCCCTTAGTGTTGCACCACTATTTGCCGGAAACTGTTATAGAATGTGCGGATGTCGATCCGATCGCGATCGAAGCAGCTACACAGTGTTTTGGGGTAAAATTGGACGATCGTCTAACTGTAACAATTCAAGACGGCAGAGAGTATTTAGAGCAGCAAAAATCAGATACTCAATACGATATCATCATGATCGACGTAGCTTTTGGCAACGGCTACTTTCCGCATCGCCTATCCACCAAAGAATTTTATCAAATCTGCGAAAAACGCTTGTCAAGTGAGGGAGTTGTGCTGGTAAATCTGCTGCAAAGAGATGAGTTTTATGCGGAAAAAATCAAGACTTTTCAAAGCGTATTTTCCCAGGTGTGCGTGTGTCCGTGGAAGGACATTAACACTGTTTTGATTGGTAGCAACAGCGCTATTTTAGAGAAGAATGAGATTGTTGCTAGGGCAAAATATTTGCAAGATGGCTATCAATTTTCATTTCCATTAACAGAAAGAGCGCGGGAAGTAAAATTAGGTACAGAATTGGCGGAAGCTGTACCTAATTTATATCGATCTCAAATTTTGCATGACGATTCGCCGCCCGCTGGTTATTTTGATTGCTGGTTATTCTGATATCTATAATAAGTCCGGGTTTACTCTTTGTGGAACAGGCCGGAAAGCCTGTTGCTAATAGGAAGTTGAGAGCACCCAGGGATTGAAAGAGACTATGGGATAAAATTGCCCTCAGAGTGCGATCGGATATAACCATCGACAATAGGGCAACTGACGACACAACATTGCCGTTTCCCTACGCCAACATAATCAATCTTCCTCGATAAGAGATATAACCATCGCCCGATTTATTTTCGGGAAACCGCACAGCGTCGTCTCCTGACTGTAGGTAATATCAATTCCGATGCCACCGGATTTGATATAACTGCTATTTCATACATTCAACCATCTGCTGTTCCAGCTTAGCCAACAATGTATCAACATCGGTTGCAGCTTCCTCAAAACAAACAGGAGGTTCAGGCTTAGGTTCAAAAAGAATCAACTTAATTTGACCTTCCCCGATCGCCAAAATCGCCACTTCCTTCTCAGGCTTGTGAGCGTTCAACACACCTACAACTTCCTGAATATGACTTTTTACTTGACGGTTCAACTCCTCAACCGCCTCTTTCTTACAATACACAAAACGCGCAGTTTCTGCAATATCAATTGCCAAAATCTCCTCGCTTTCTTCTCCCCTTTCCAGAAATAGCCCCCAAGCCAAAGCAGCCAATTCATTTTGATTAGCTTTCACAAATTTATCTAATTTCCGACTCCAGCTATTTTCGTTGGGTTTGGACTCAGGGCTATCAAATAGAAACATTTTCTCTTCTTGCTTGTAGAAACTAATATTTTGCAGTCAGTTGTCAGTTAGCAGTTGGCAGTTGGCGGTTGGCAGTTGGCTGTTGACTGTTGTCATTAGTTACCCATGCCCAAAGGCCCATCCCCAATTACAAATTAGCAATTCCCAATTACCCAAAACCGCTGCGTTTCTATCTTATACCAGATTGCACGCGCCAGAGCGCCGCATAAATTCCGTCCTGTTCGATCAGTTGTTCGTGCTGCCCCGATTCTACCACCAGCCCCTCTTCCATGACACAAATGCAATCGGCATTGCGGACAGTAGAAAGACGGTGGGCGATCGCAATTGTAGTGCGATTCTTGGTAATTCGTTCTAGCGATCGCTGAATTGCCGCCTCAGTCTCGTTATCCACCGCTGAAGTAGCTTCGTCAAGAATCAAAATCGGCGGATTCTTCAAAACAGCCCTCGCAATTGCAATTCGCTGCCGCTGCCCCCCCGACAATTTTTGACCGCGTTCCCCTACAATAGTGTTGTAACCGTCCGGCAATTGGGCGATAAACTCGTGCGCTTCGGCAATTTTCGCAGCATTTACTATCTCTCGATTGCTTGCCTCAAAACTGCCGTAAGCAATATTTTCTGCCACCGTACCGTGAAACAAAAACACATCTTGACTCACCAATCCGATCGCTCTCCGCAAATCTTTTAAATTCAGGCTATTTAATTCTATACCGTCGAGATAAATATTGCCATGCTGTACCTCGTACAGCCTCAATATTAGTTTCACCAGCGTACTTTTACCGGAACCTGTCGCCCCAACAATCGCAGTAGTTTTTCCCGCCGGCAGATTCAAAGAAAAATACTGCAAAATCGGTTTTCTTTGATTATAAGAAAACGTAACATTTTTAAATTCCAACTCACCCTTAATCGAACTAACCGGCCGCCGAATATCACCCGTGCGAATTGCGATCGGAGTATCCAACAAATTCATCACCCGATTAGTCGAAGCCATGGCGCGCTGGTATTGATCCAGAGTATCTCCCAGGCGAGTCAGCGGCCACAACAACCGCTGGGTCAAAAACACCAAAACGCTGTAAGTTCCCACAGACAACCGGCCCGCCACCACCTCCAAACCCCCCAGAAATAGTGTTGCAATAAACCCCAAGAAAATCACAACCCGAATCAGCGGAATAAAAGCAGCCGAAAGTACGATCGCCCGTCGGTTGCTTTGGCGGTAAGCTTGGCTTTGTGTTTCGATGCGCTGAATTTCATAATCTTCGGAAGTAAAACTTTTAATAGTAGTAATTCCCATCAAATTATTCGACAGTTGCCCGTTCAGAAAACTCACCTTTTCCCGCACATCAGCATAGAAAGGAGCGAGGCGATTTTGAAAGGCGATCGAACCCCAAATAATAAAAGGTATCGGCAGCATTGACAGCCCAGCAACAAGAGGAGAAGCAGCAAAAAAAGCCGCCCCAATCACAACAACCGTTGTCATTACCTGAATTACCTCATTAGCGCCGTCGTCTAAAAAACGTTCGAGTTGATTGATATCATCATTGAGAATAGAAATCAAACCGCCCGTGCTGCGTTCTTCAAAATAAGCTAATTCTAATTCCTGCAAATGACTGTAAGCTTCCAGACGCAAATCGTGTTCAATATCCTGAGCCAAATTGCGCCACAAATAATCATAGGCATATTCAAAAACAGATTCCAACGTCCAAACAATCGCGCTCAAAAGAGTGATAATTGCCAGTTGCCAAAAGACATCTTTTATGCCCCATTGAGCGAGGATAGAATCTTGCTGTTTCACCACCACATCAACGGCAATACCGATTAATGCTGGCGGCGCTAAATCAAAGAATTTATTCAGCAGCGAACAGATACTTGCCAGCCAAGCTTTCAGGCGGTAGCGGCGCCCGTACTTCAGCAGCCGCTTGAGGGGATGGACAGGTTTTGATGGATTTGGTGATGCTTGAGAATCATTCATAGGGCATGGGGCATCCGAAATAGGGCCGAGAATTAGAAATTAGTAGGGTGATCGGCGCGCACCTTACCTTTGTTTAATTGTTAATTCTCAAAAGCCCGGTTCCTAGGCTTTAAACGTTAACACTCGCTTCATTTTAGCGACTACACCAACTATTTGCGCCTCAATCTGAACGTGAATTACTGGTTGAATTGGCTGGTAAATTTTGGATCACAAGTTGTAATTCTGTCTCGCTTGTTGAGTCAGCTTCAACTTGTGTTCGAGACTTTGCCAATTTTCGGCTGCGATATCGCTGATAAACTCGTCGAGACTGTCGCGGTAAATAGAGAGCGATCGCAATAATTCCTCTCGATTGTACTTTGCCACCATCACTCCCAGTTCGGGATTGCCACCCCCCACCCGGCTCGTGTCCCGAAAACCCGAACTCGCCAAATGTTGGGCTAAATTAACAATATCCCGATCGCCCTCTCGATCGCACGCAGCAACCAGCGTCGCGCTCGCCATCAGCGGCAAATGAGAAATCCAAGCCACAGCTCGATCGTGCTCTTCCGGTTCACATCGGTAAACTTTAGCACCCAGCAACCGCGCAATTTCCTCAACCTTATCCACAGCAAACGCCGGCGTTTGGGCAGTCGGCGTCACCACATAAGGCCGGCCCACAAACAAATCAGGTACCGCAGCCTCGATTCCGCTTTCAGCAGTCCCCGCCATCGGGTGTCCCCCTACAAAATTCGGCCACAGAGAAGACACAGCCTGCACTATGGGTGTTTTTACGGAACCGACATCGGTTACAATAGTATCAGGGGAAAGATAGGGCACCAAGTCTCGGACGATCGGCTCGATCGACCCCAGTGGCGTGCAAATAAAAACCACATCGGCTGCTGCAATCAGAGACAGGTTTATGCTGGCTTCATTGACAACACCGCGAGCTTGCGCCCGATCGCAAGTCTGCTGCCGACTCGAAACCCCCAAAACATTAAACCCGCGCGATCGCAAATCCAGCCCGATCGAGCCACCAATTAAACCCAGTCCGACAATACCGATATTCATAGCAATAAAATGGGGATATTTGATACGGTGCCGCCCCCATGACAGTCGAGGAACTCCTGAAGAAATATGCCGCCGGAGAAAGAAACTTTGCCGGAATCAACCTGACTGAGGCCAACCTCAGCGGCGTCAACTTGAGCGGAGCCAACCTCAAGGGTGCGAATCTGAGTGTAGCAAACCTGAGCGGAGCCAACCTCAGCAAAACCAACCTCACAGGTGCAAAACTCAACATTGCCAGACTCAGCGGCGCCCATCTAGGCGGCGCCGACCTCACCGACGCCGACCTCAACGTCGCTTACCTAGTGCGAGTTGACCTCAAAAAAGCCATACTCATAGGAGCCAAACTGATCAGAGCCGAGCTCATTCGAGCCGAACTCAGCGGCGCAAACCTCAGCGGTGCAAACCTCAGCGGCGCCACCCTCACCGAAGCCACCCTTCGAGGAGCCAACCTCGCTCAAGCCAACCTTCGAGGCGCTCACCTCAGTGGCGCGTGCTTGACAGAAGCCAACCTCGAACAAGCCAACCTGCAAGGAGCCGACCTCAGCCGAGCCGACCTCAGCGGCGCCGACTTGCGAGGCACAGAACTGAGACAAGCCAACCTAACTCAAGCCGTACTCAGCGGCGCCGACCTCAGCGGCGTCAATTTGCGCTGGGCAATCCTCAGCGGTTGCAATCTCCGCTGGGCCGACCTGAGCGAAGCAAAATTGAGCGGTGCCGACCTCAGCCGAGCCGACCTCTGCCACGCCAACTTGCTCAATGCCAGCTTAGTTCACGCCGACCTGACAAATGCCTATCTGATCCGCGCCGACTGGATTGGAGCCGACTTAACCGGAGCCACCTTAACCGGAGCCAAACTCCACGCAGTTTCGCGACTGGGCATCAAAACCGAAGGCATGACCTGCAAATGGGTCGATCTGAGCCCCAACGGCGACCACAGCCAAATTTACTGGTTGAACTCAGGAGGAACCCACGAATTTTTTCACGAAACCTTGCCCACAGTTCGGATTGTAATTGACTCGCCCTTAGACCAAGGCGCTCATTTTGCGCTAGCAGCAACTTATTACCAAATTGCCCAACAATATCCGAGTTTAAGTCAGCCTCCCACGATCGAAGTCAGCTCCAGGCGCACCGTACTCGCCTTTAAAATGGACAGCGACGATAAATTATTTGCCACCGCTTACGTTGCCATCATTCCTTTTAACGACGCTGCCATAACTCAAAAAAACCTAATAGCTTTGATGAAAATGATTCAATCCCACGATGCAGGCAAACTTAACGTCAAAGAATCTAAACACGTTCAGTTATGTAGCAAAGCTCTCAACCAAGCTATCAGCAAAGTAGACCAAATCAAAATTTCCAGTTCTTTTCCAAAAATCGGCGAAAGCATCAATTTCTTTCAAATTCCCACACAAATGATCTTAATTAATTCCCGCGACCAAAGACTCAGCGTATATCACCACCCAGCCTTCGGCAAGCGCCTGATTAAAAAATACGACCCAAGTAACTCAACCTCTGGCAAGTTAGCCGAGATAGCAAAATTGGCTCAAACTAATATCAGTAGCATTTTGGATTTTATAAAAGGCTTCCACAATATAGATGTTTAAGCATATTGCATCAAGTTACAGAAAATGCTTATTCTAGTTTAAAGGTTGGCACAACAAAGCTTTGTTCTAGCTAACACATCAGGGAAATTCAAAAGCATGGATGCCGAAGAACTCATCACAAAATATGCAGCAGGAGAAAGAGACTTTACTGCAATCCTCCTTTGCGAGGCAAATCTCAGCAGGATCGATCTCAGCGGGGCTAATTTCAGTGAGGCAATCTTAAGCCTCACCAACATGAGTGGCACCAATTTGTCAAACGCCAACATGAGAAAAGCCAAACTCAATGTTGCCAGACTCAGCGGTGCCAATCTGCACAAAGCCAACCTCAGCGGTGCTATCCTCAACGTAGCTAACTTGATTAGAGCCGACCTCAGCGAAGCCCAACTCGTCGAAGCTACACTGATCAGATCCGAACTGATTCGAGCAAACCTCAGTAGTGCCAACTTGACCGGTGCAAATCTCAGCGAAGCAGATTTGAGAGAAGCAACCCTCAGAGAAGCCAATCTAGAGCAAGCCGACCTCAGCGGGGCTCACCTTAGAGGCGCTTCCCTAACAGCGGCCAACTTGGAACGGGCCAACTTGCACAGAGCCGACCTCAGCAGGGCAGACTTGCGAGGAGTCAACCTCTGCAATGCCGAACTCAGACAAGCTAATCTTTCTCAGGCCAACCTCAGCGGCGCTGACTTGCGAGGCGCTAATCTCCGGTGGGCTGACCTCAGCGGGGCGAACCTGACCGGCGCTGACCTCGATGAAGCGAGATTGAGCGGGGCCAACTTGTACGGGGCAAATTTGAGCAATGTCAATCTCTTGAACGCTACTCTGGTACACGCGGATTTGACTCAAGCGAATTTGATTCACGCTGATTGGGTAGGCGCTGATTTGACGGGGGCGGCCCTGACGGGGGCAAAAATTTACGCGGTGTCGAGGTTTGATGTGAAAGCAGATGACATTACCTGCGATTGGGTTGACCTCAGTCCTAACGGCGATCGCAGCCACATTCAGCGCTTTACCCCAGAAGAATCTCAAAGGTTTTTCAATGCTACACCGCCGACAGTTCAAATTATTGTCGATCGACCCCTCGACCCAGATGCTAACTTTGTCCTGGCAGCTACCTACCGCCAAATTGCCCGTCAATACCCTGCTTTGAACCATCCTCCCAGTATCGAAGTTAATTCTCGACGCACAATCATATCATTTAGAATAGAACAAGACGAGCAACTATTTCCCACAGCTTTCGTGGCGATTACTCCCTTTAGTGATGCAGCATTTACTCAGAAAAATTTAATGACTCTGATCAAAATGATTCAACCCCAAAGTGGTAATAACCTGGGTGTCAGAGTCTCAAATATGGTAGTGCAATTAAACGTTGCCCTGACCCAAACAATGAGAAAAATAGGGGAAATGAAAATTCAGCCGATTCGCCTCGATCGCGAACCGATGTCAAGTTTTTTCCAATCGCCTACCCAAACTGTACTGGCCAACTCCAGCGCCGAAAGTTTGATGATTCACTATCACCCAGATTTTGGCAGAAACTTGACCAATTTGCCTGGAGTCAACAAAACCTCTATCAGTCCTGCAATTAAAGCCCAAAGATTTACCACCCCGCCGCTAAATACTGTCATTGAGTTTGTCAAAAGCTTTTATCAGCTCGGTGAGTAAATACTATAAATGAATTTGATATTATTTCTATTTATGCCATAAAAAAGTTAGCCGATTGCCATTTCATTCAGGTAAAAAAAATGGAAGCTGAAGAACTGCTCAAACGATTTGCAATCGTCAAAAGATACACAGAAGGTGACAGAGATTTCACAGGAATCAACCTGAATGAAGCTAATCTCAGCCGCATCAACCTCAGCCAATCAATTTTAAGGCGGGCTAGCTTATTTGTCACCAACCTCAGCGGCGCTAATTTGAGCGACGCTAACTTGAGCGAAGCTAACCTGAATGTGGCTAGACTCAGCAGTACCAACCTGTCGCGGGCAATCTTAAACGGGGCGACTCTCAACGTAGCAAACTTAGTCAGAGCCGATTTAAGTGCAGCTCAATTAATCCGAGCATCCCTGATTAGAAGCGAATTAGTCCGCTGCGAACTCAGCAAAACTAACTTCAGCGGTGCAAACCTGACTGAAGCAGATTTAAGAGAAGTAAAACTGACGGAAGCTAACCTGTGCGGTGCTAATCTTTCCGGTGCAAATCTCAGAGGTGCTTCGGCTGCTTCAGCTAACTTTCAAGAAGCTAACTTACACGGCGCAGATTTGACGAAAGCAGAACTTAGCGGCGTCAATTTGATCAATGCTGATATGAGACAAGCTTCTTTGCAACAGGTGAATCTCAGCAGTGCCAATTTGAGCGGAGCTAACCTCAAATGGGCTGATTTGACGGGAGCAAACCTCAACGGCGCGGATCTGAGCTTTGCTAAATTAAGCGGAGCTAACCTTAACGGAGCAGATTTAAGAAATACTAATTTAGCAAGTGCTAGTTTCGTTCACGCTGATTTGACAGAAACAAATTTGATTAAGGCAGATTGGGTAGGCGCTGATTTGAGGGGAGCAACTTTAACAGGAGCAAAACTGTATTTGGTTCCTCGATGTGGCATCATCGCAGATGATATTACTTGCCAGTGGGTTGACCTCAGCCCCGCAGGCGATCGCACTCAGATTCAACAATTTAATTCGCCGTCAGAATCGATAAAATTTTTAAGTCACACGCCTGGGTTAGTGCAAATTGTGGTTGACGCACTTTTAGACTACTCAGCAAACAGCACTTTAGCCACAGCTTACAGCGAAATAGCTCAGCATTACCGAGCAATGAATTTTCCTCCTAATATTGAAGTCGGCTACCGCCGCACAACTCTAACTTTTAGATTTGAGAGCGATGAGCATTTATTGCCAGCAGCTTTTTTAGCGATTCTTCCTTTTAAGGATGCTGTACAAACTCAGAGAAATATTATGATAATCGGCAAAAATATCGAAAATCAAAATTTGGAGGAAAAACGAATAGTGCAGTTGCGTAAAGCATTGAGTACAGCTACAAATAAATTAAATGATTTAATAAATTTGGTCTCTAATATATCACGGGTTAGTCAGCCAACAAAGTTTTTTGAGTCACCTACCCAAACTATTTTAATTAGTTCGGGACAGGAGAGTTTGATGGTGAATTCTCACGGGAATTTTGGGAAGGGAGGTGCAACTCATCAGGAGAGTAAATTCTGTTTGCCTCTCGGTCAAAAAGTAGTTGATTTTCTGGCCAGTTTTGATTATGTTGATTGAGGAATGTTAACAGTACAATCGATTGATTGAGGTAGAAGTCCACAATTCGCTACTCCGCTTCCTGCGATCGAACTCCGAGCCGCACTGGCCCCACCATTTAACGATGGCGCGGCTCGTGGCGCGGGCTTTGCGCTTGGGGCGCAGCGCTCTGATCCAAACGGGGCTTCCCGCTGGAGCTTACCGACAGCGGTATCGAGTCAGCTATTTGATGCCGATTTTGATGTGGCAGGAGCCTGTAATTTTAGTGGCGCCGACACGGGTGATCGAGCATTTGAGAGCAGTGGAAATTCCGCGTTTGCAAGAGTGGCTGCAAACAGAGGGGTCGATCGAGACTTATTCGGATAATGCCACGGGACGAGGATTGATGCTAGCAGATCCGCAGTCTTGGCTGGCGGCTCGCTTGGCGGCAAATTCGGAACTTCACAGGAATATTCCGACAATTATCGACGGTGTGGATGACTTGGAAGTTTGGACGCGCCAGCAATTGACGGCGTGTTTGCAACCTGCTGACTGGAATGATTTAATGCAATCTCAGCCTTTGGAAGCCGATGCAATCCTCCAAGGGCGGGTACTGCTAACGCGGGCTTTCTTTCAGCATCCGGCGAAACCAGAGGAGTGCTATTTGCTGGAAACCGCAGAGCAAAATATTTTGCAGGGGCTGTTTGAAAAAATCGAGCCAAATTCGCTGATTCCGGCTGCTTGGAGCAATTTTTGGCAGCGGTGGGAAACAAACGGAACACTGCGGTGGGCGGAAATTAATCGGGAGGCTGGGTCATTTTCTCTGTTCTGCGCGCCGATTCAGGTGGCTGAGGTTTTGAGCAAAATTTGGGATTGTCAGCCTGTGGTGTTGATTGGGGGGGCGGTGGATGTGGAACCGAAGGCTCCTATCTTCCGGCAAATGCTGGGACTCCCAGAATTGACGAGCGTTAAGTTTTCGCCCGATCGACAAAGCGAATTAATTCAACTGTACATTCCCAACTGGCTGCCGCTGCCGAATACGCCGGAATTTCAGGGAGTTTTAATGGAAGAAATTCGGACTTTGCTGTTGATGAGCGCCTCGGTGGCGGGTTTAACGGTGCTGATTGTGGGTGATGTACCGCTGAAGGCTAGGCTGGCGGCGATTTTGGCTTCTGAGTTCGGTTCTCGCGTGCAGGTAGAAAAGACTGATGTGGGCGAGAATGCGATTTTGGTGACGGGGTGGGAGTTTTGGCGGGAACATCAGGGGGAATTGAGGGCGCCTCACTTGCTGGCGATCGCAACTTTGCCGCTACCTTCTTTGGAGAATCCTTTGGTGACGGCGCGTGTGGCTTATTATAAGGAACGGCGCAAGGATTGGTTTCGGTTGTATTTGCTGCCGGCGGCGCTGAATGAGTTGCAACGGGCGATCGCGCCGGTGCGAGAACGTCAAGGGGTTGTGGCGATTTTCGACAGCAGGGTGATTCACCGCAGTTATGGAAAGCAGGTTTTAGCGGCCTTGAGTCCTTTTGCGAGGATTGATTATTTGGATACGACGTGGCTGACCCAGGCTTGAGATGACCTGTTGGCCTATAATTTGGTTAGGTATCCAGTTGAAATCTAATTTAGTAGACAAAGATTATGGGTGAAGCTAAGCGTCGCAAAGAGTCGATCGGCGACGAATACGGTAAAGAAGAGCGCATCGTTCCCTGGCTGCCAATCACGAAAACCCAAAGCGAAGATTTTGTGAAGTGGACAAGTCGCGGAAGCTGGATCGGGATTAGCGTTTTGGTGGCTTGGTGGATTGTAGTGCGGTTTGTCGGGCCGTCGGCGGGTTGGTGGCAGGTTAACTGATGCCAGACTCGACAAATGCCTGTATTCTTGGCATTGTGTCGAGTTCAACTCGGAAACAAGCTGCTGAATTTTTAGGAAAAATTTAGTTGCGAATTTGGACTTGGTATGGTATCTTAATTATCTGCGGGCAATTAGCACAGTGGTAGCGCACTTCCTTCACACGGAAGGGGTCACTGGTTCAAATCCAGTATTGCCCATCGAATTTATTTTCTTTCTTAGTCCGCGCACGCGAACTTCGTTTCTTTAGCCGCGGTTTCAACCGCCGTCACCTTCTTAAGCTTCAACATATTCGCAAATAGAGACAGGTTCGGGAATCGGAAAAGCATCCTCTTGTAGTCCTTCAATATGGAAGGCGATCGCCTCTTTAATTAAATTTCTCACCTCTTCTAAACTTTCAGCCACAGCTACACATCCCGGTAAATCTGGAACATACGCACCATAGCTAGTTTTACCTTTTTCAATTACCACAGCATAACGCATTAATCTTCTTCCTCTAGTTGAGCTTGCCGCAAAACACTTTTAAGCGTACCAATTGGCATATCAACGCCTAAATTACCTGACACAGTGAAACTTCCCGCCTTTTCAGGATGTTTAAATTAACGATGACTGCCTTTTGTTCTAGCTAAATACCAACCATCATCTTCTAAGATTTTAATAACTTCTCTAACTTGCATTTTTTATCTATAAAATTCATCAACTCCGGCACTTTTATTCCCATAATATGCTCTAACTTCAGCAATATCTCCCTAGTAGCCTGCGCCGCTGATAAAAAACCTCATCCTGCTTTGGGTTTCAGAGTCCCGACGACCACAATCTATCCCAAATTTGGTCAACTGCCGATCGCAGTTCCGGATCGGTTAGCATCGGTGACTTCTTTCCTCTTTTGCCATTATTTGACAGCCCTTATAACCTTTTCTTGGCAAACCTCAATCAGACAATTGATGACACCTGTAGCAAGCGTCTCTATAGTTTCTTGACTAAGTGAAGGCTTAGATGCTATAAAATTAAGAATCATTTTTTCTTGAAAAGTAGCCGTTGCAACTGTAAACATTTTGCCAAAAATAGCATTAGATGCAACAAAACTGATTTCTTCTATTTCCAAATCCCCATACAATTCAGAAATATTAACTCGGCCAATATTAGTCACCGAAATTGTGACCGGAAATTCATCAGGATTGTCAATATAATATTCAATGAGTTTTCTATACATCATTAAAGGCTTAAAAATATCTTTTCTTTTTAAACTAAGTTCAATCTTTTTAGTAACATCTCTTGATAAATCCCAAAACGACATCTGAGGTTTTATTTGATGTAAAGAAGTTAAAGATGAAGCTAAAAACCCCATATTTTCAGGTTTAATAGGAGGTTCTAGACGCCTACGCATATCCACATAAGAACGACATGAAACCTTAATGCTTCTTAGCTTTTCCCTGCTAATTTCATTAGCTACTGTAAGTAGCATTGCTGCACATAATGCCCCCTGCACTGTTGTCTTTTCTTGCCGACAAAGTTCAATTAATTTTTGGGTTAACTCTTTTTCTAAGAATCTATGACTCATGCCACAACTACGAGACTCAATGGGAACCATCTCTTCAGACTCTAATTTTTCTGGTTTGTGTAAAAGCATTTGTAATTTCATTTTCAGCAAAAACCATTTGCCATTGTCGATGCCTTTCTTTCCTTTCATCCATTTAGGCAATAATTCCTCTAAGGGTGGAAGAGCAGGTCGGCAATCTATATCAATGGAATTGCCAGAGGCAATTATTTGGTAACACTTCAAGATTTCTGATTGTAGACTTATACAAGATAAACCGTCTGATATGGCATGATGTAAAGTTGTGATTAAATAGCTGGTGTTGATTTCGGATTGTTTGTCAATAAGAACGCATCTTAGCAGAACCTGACTGCTATCAATACTCTTGTTTAATTCTTCTGTCACAACATCTTCCCAGTTGTCATTTATGCCCTGTGAAACTACACATAAAGGAATTTTTCCTGTTCCTTGATTGGTAAATTCGAGATGATCGAGCGTTCCAACAATCCGAGAGTTCAGTAGAGGATGAATACTTGGGAGCGCATCTAACGCCTGCCTCAAAATGTCTTTCCTAATTTCACCTTTTATCCGGCTGATTGTTACTATATTTAATGAACCCTTTTGGCGGTTCAATAGCTCCATCGCTTGTTCTGTGACCGAAAGCGCTCTGTTGTTATTCATAAATTTAATAGCTCTTTTATTTATCTGAAATCAATCATTAACTATTAAGCCGCTAACTTTTCAGTAAATTCAATCAACTCATCAACTTCCTCCTGAGTAAACCACCGTTCCACAGCATCCTCCCCAAACCTGTCTAAGGGTGCTTCATACAAATCCGGAACTTCCAACCGTCGCTTTTTCAAAAACACATTCTGCACCGCCTTTAAAAACTGAATCTGATTGGAGTTAAACTGCCGTTGGGCAATAAAATCCTCAAAATTCCGCCTTACCACCTCTTGATAATCCGGCAATGCCTCAATCTCGAACAGCTCTTGCAGAAACGATAATAAACTATTCACCTTCAAATTAAACGCCTTGCGAATATTTGACTCGGACAACTGCACGTTTGGACTACCCAAGTCCTGCCTTAGAATACGCTATAACGCCACCAGTTGCAAGTCCGTCACCGCTTCCCCATTGCGAATTGCGGCAATTGTCGGGTGAGTCTCCACAATCTCCAACACCTGCCCCTCAAACCGTTGGTGGTATTCCTCCTTGATAATTAATTAGACAATTTTCCACAAGGCCCAAACTGCCGTAGCAGGGGCGAGGGCGGGACCCGATCGCCCAAAACTTCCCTTATATACTACACCTATGCTACACTAACATTGTAGCTCGTGCTCCCGCAGGAGGTTCCCTCATGGCAAATGCCAATCTTCCTCAAAATTTCAACTTAATCCTACCCGCAGGAACCCAAATTGTCACCAAAATCGAGGTCAAAAACCCCGCCGGCGACCAATCTTGGAAACCGGGATTAGTAGGCGTCATCGTTCAATCGCCTACGGACAATTCCCACGCATATTTAGTCAAACTCCCAGACGGAACACAAGTTAGTCTGCGGCGACATGAACTCAGTATCCGCAAGCAGTTTCAGAGCGAAGGATTGCAGTCAGGAGGAGATTTTCTTGCAGAATACAACCTCTATGATTCTGTAATTTACCGCTGCATTCTTGGTTCGAGAGCCTACGGTCTTGATAACGAGCAATCCGATACAGACAGACGCGGGATTTACCTGCCGCCCGCAATACTTCATTGGTCGCTTTACGGCATTCCAGAACAATTGGAAAACAAGGAAAATCAGGAATGCTATTGGGAACTGCAAAAGTTTCTAGTTTTGGCACTAAAAGCTAATCCAAATGTGCTAGAATGTTTGTACACCCCTTTAGTAGAAACTGTTTCTCCTGTAGCACAAGAATTGCTGGAAATTAGGGAAATCTTTCTTTCTCAATTGGTTTATCAAACTTACAATAGCTACGTTTTGTCTCAATTTAAAAAAATGGAGCAAGACCTCCGCAATACCGGGGAAATTCGGTGGAAGCACGCGATGCACTTAATTCGCTTGTTGCTGTCAGGAATTACTGTCCTCAAGGAGGGGTTTGTACCCGTTCGCGTGCAGGATTATCGATCGCAACTTTTATCTATCCGCAACCAAGAAATATCCTGGGAAGAGGTGAATCGCTGGCGGTTGAGCTTGCACGGTGAGTTCGATCGCGCTTTTGCTGCAACTTCCTTACCGGAACGTCCTAATTACGAGAAAGCGAACCTGTTTTTGATTGAAGCGCGTAGAGGTGCGATCGGCTAAAAGGGGCGGGTTTACGAGATCGTTAATTTGAGACATATATGGTTGGTAAAACCCGCCCCTACAGGTATTTGCGATTGTTTAACCGGAATTGAAATTAGCATTGATAAAATGTTGAAAAAATGACAGAATACATCTCTAATCTCGCCCCAATTATCTCCGTTCAACCTTATCCGCTGCTATTTGCGACTGTCAGCGGTTCGCACTTATACGGCTTTCCTTCGGCAGATTCTGACTTTGATTTGCGGGGAGTACACATTTTGCCGCTACCGAAAGTAATTGGACTCATTTCTGGAGAAGAAACCATCGAAGTTTCTGAAGTTCGGGAGGGAATGCAACTCGATTTAGTAACTCACGACATCAAGAAATTTTTTGAGTTGCTGTTGAAGCGCAACGGCTACGTGCTAGAACAACTGTATTCGCCGCTCATAGTTTACACTACAAAGGAACATGAGGAATTAAAGGATCTCGCCTCTGGCTGCATTACCAAGCACCACAGCCACCACTATCTCGGTTTTGCTAAAACTCAATGGAAATTGTTTGAAAAAGAACGCCCGCGTCGGGTTAAGCCGCTGCTGTACGTTTACCGGGTGTTGCTGGCGGGGATTCACTTGATGCAAACGGGGGAAGTCGAGGCGAATTTGGTGAAACTTAATGATAAGTTCCAGTTGTCGTATATTCCTGATTTGATCGAGCGCAAGCTGGCTGGGGAGGAAAAATCTGTGCTGGAAGATACAGATATGGAATTTTATCAGCAAGAGCGCGATCGGCTACTTAATATATTAGAAGATGCAAGTTTTACAAGTCATTTGCCGTCAAATCCTAATGCAAAGGTTGCTCTTAACGATTTTTTGGTAAAGGTGAGGATGTCATCTGTGAACTAAGCTGTTCCACGTTTAATTAGTCTTTAGTGTAGCAAGCACCCTATATATTAGTCGTTTTGTGCGCCGAAGAGCACAGAACCTCTAGTCCAGTACACATCAGTACCAAATAAACCGGGTTTTTCATCCTGCTCATATCAAATCCGTTAGCATCGGAATAGTACATTCGAGTTCACTGTTCACGGCGTTAACTGTTCATTGTTCACGGCGTCAACAGTCAACAGTCAACATCATGTATGAATGTTACCGGAAATGATATCAAAGGCCATAATGCAGTATTTTCGTGTCCATTAAACCCGGTTTTAAGTGATTCACCTTAATAGATTTGTGTTGGCTGTTGCGTTAAGGGCAGGTATGCCGGTATTTTGATGGTCGGTAACTGGTGAGTTTTTTCCTGGTATGTAAAAATTCCAACTTACGCCGCCTACATATGTCTTGATATATGAAGTCAAGGCGTGGATAAATATAACGATTGCTACCATTTCTAATGACTCTTCAATCGTCGTTGCTATCACGTAGGATATATCCCCCGGTCCCGCTGTATAAACTATGTATCCCGCTAGCATTTCCACTCCGATGGCTCCTCCAATATAAATAGCGGCGGCTGCAACAAACAATTTTCTCATTGAAACAGGAAGGTGCAACACGAACTTACTGTAGGAAAAAAGAAATATCGCTACTAGAAAACCGATCGGCACAATCCAAGTAAAGTAAAGAAATCCTGTGGCATTTAGCAGGTTTCGCATCGGGTAAACCAGCTTTTCGTGCAATTGACCAATTTCGTCTAAAGATAAAAATAGAAATATGAAGGATAAAATTTTCCAGTGATTCTTATAGCGATCGCTATCCAAATTTTTCGCATAGGCGATCGAACCCAGCAAGAGAGAACTAAACAGCAATGTCAAAAATGAGTAGAAGGTTGGAATGTTCCCCTCGTAATCAACGTTGAATCCATTTGCTAAGAAGTCTCTAGACGGGTAATCCGGCAAGAAGTACATAGTCATCTGACTTAAGAAAGATAGTACAACTAGACAGGCGACCACTCGAAGCAGCAACTGGGTTACAGATCCTGGAGTTAGAGGAATTTGGAATTTCATGTTTTCTTAACCGTTCTCTTAAGCTTTGTTTAAGGGAATCTTATCAAACGAAAAAAAAAATTCGGTCTACCCAAAGACAGAGAAGACTCCTAGTCGTGAAGGGTCTTTTTTTGTAACCGTAAAATTATCTTAAGATTAAGAAGTTTAGCAGACCTCGATCGCCCTTAATTTTATTGTGGCTATATAAAAACCTTTTTGTTTCCTGAGATTTAAATGAGAGATAACCCAAAATGAAGCTGAAATCCTTACTACGGTTGAGTCGATATCTAAATTCGATCTATATCTGCCAAAAAAACTCGGCTTCAGGAAGCCGAGATCCCTCAGTACCGAGGATTTCTGTAATCAAAGACGATCGCATCTCAATCGAGAGTGACAACTATGAGATGAAATAAGAGGTCGATCGAGTGATTTGCCGCCATTTGTTAACCTAGACTTTCCCCACCGAGAGCAAAATATTTCCTTGTCAAAGTCAATTAGCTTTCAGTCAATTGCTGATTTCCGAAGCTTTTGCTGCTTTACTTATTTTTCGTACCTGCGCGGCGTGTAAACCCAAACATCTCCATATTTGCGGGGAATAATCCGAGTCTGACTGGAACCGACAATCACTAAAGTTCTCATGTCAGCGTCTTGGGGCTGGAATTCGCCGAGGGTGCAAACCCGCACAGATTGACCGGGCCGGCCGAGGTTTCGCCCTAGTACGACGGGGGTTTTAGCATCGCGACTTTGCAACAAAATCTCGATCGCCCTTGCGAGTTGCCAAATCCGCTGTTTCGAGATGGGATTGTAAAATGCGATCGCGAAATCTGCGATCGCAGCAGCAGAAATCCGCTGTTCAATGACCTCCCAAGGCTTGAGAATATCCGAAAGCGAAATCACGCAAAAATCGTGTCCGAGGGGTGCTCCGATCGCAGCAGCGGCCGCCTGCATGGCTGAAATGCCCGGTGCCACCCGAATATCGATGCCTTGCCATTCGGGTTTGGCATCAAAGTCGATCGCCTCAAACACCGCTGCCGCCATCGCAAAAATACCCGGATCTCCCGACGAAACCACAGCTACAGATTTGCCGGATGCTGCTAAATCTAGGGCAAAACGGGCGCGATCGATCTCTTCGCGGTTGTCGGAATCGTGCCGCTTTTGTCCTTCCCGCAGGGTTCCAGCTAAGTCGAGATAGAACTTGTAACCCACCCAATCCGTGGCTTGGCGCAGAATTTCCTTAACTTCCGGGGACATCCAGGGCGCGCCTCCGGGGCCGGTACCGACGATCGCCAGTTTGCCGCGGCTAATGCCGATCGCCCTAGCATCAAAGGGTTCGGCGGCCAGGGCGATCGCGCAATTCAGGGATAAAGTGCGATCGCATTCGATTAAGTGACTGTTTGCACCGGCTGCTGTCAGGGCAATTTGTGCGGCCTTATTTTCGATGAATTCAATTGAGTCTAATTCGACAAGTTCGGATAGATTGAAAAAGCGGACGGGGACTTTAAAATATTGTGAAACTGCTTCAAGTGCCGGATTTCCCATCTCATCTTTTAATGCAAAAAATCCAGCAACAGAAGCTGCTGCTAAACCTGCTTTTTCCAAGACTTGCTGGACTAATGAAACCGCTATTTCCGGCTCAATATTCGATAGCTTTGTCAGTGCAACTGCCACAATTTGCGGATGGTAAACCAAACAATCTGGCGTTGGCGCAATTGCTTTTTCGGTGACGCGGATCGTCAATTTTGCGTCGGGGGCGATCCTCTTCGTTGGCGTAGCCCCCGTAGGGGCGGGCTTCGCTAACGGCAAATTGCTCTCAGAAAGCCAGCTTGCAGCCCCTTCTAGGCGTACTTTTGCCCCGGCGAGCAAATTTGAAATAAAAGTCTTCGCGTCCTCTGGATTCGCTAAAGAATAGCCTTGGGGAGGACTCAGCAGCGCGGTGCGAAATCGAATATCTCCGGTGGTGGTAATTGCAGGTTGTACGCCCAGGGCGGCTGCAATCTCTCTGGCCAAATCATTAACGCCGTGCAAACCGCCCAGCAGCGGTACGACGGCGCTTCCGTCTTCTGCGACGGCTAAAACTGGCGGTTCGGCGCGTTTGTCTGACAGCAGCGGGGCGAGGGTGCGGATGATTATTCCGGCGGCGCAGATGGCGATGATTGGGGTTTCTGTTGCAAATAATTCCCGCAATGTTTCGCCGAAGTTGCTAAAGTTGATGTCTGTGTTGGAAGTGCGATCGATTAAACCGTAAATCTGGGAACCGGGGAAATGTGCGGAGATTTTTTTGGCGATCGGCAGGCTGTTTTGACCTAAGATAACTATTGCGGGAGGAACTCGAACCATTTTAGATTTTAGATTTTAGATTTTAGATTTTATGAGAGTTGCGACGGAAATTAGGAATTGATAATTGATAATTGGTAATGTAGGGGCGGGTTCGCCAAGGTCTGCAATACAACACCAGAAATCTACTAAACCCGCCCCACCCCCACCGAGGATGCTATCTAATATAATATAACCTAATTAAAACAGGCTACAATCAATAAATATTTCGAGGTTTGGCTGTGAAACGCATTGTCTTAATTGCAGGGTTTGAATCTTTTAATGCTGATTTGTACCGCAAAGCTGCCGAGTTGGCTGTTTCTGGCTGTCAGGGATTGGAAGTACGGGTTTTTAGCGATCGCGCCCTCGCAGACGAACCCGAAGCTGTAGCAGCCGCCCTCTTGAATGCTGATGTGTTTTTCGGGAGTTTGCTGTTTGATTACGATGCGGTAATGTGGCTGCGGGAAAGGGTGCAGAATATTCCGATTCGCCTGGTTTTTGAGTCGGCTTTGGAATTGATGAGTCTTACTCAAATCGGCGCTTTTAAAATTGGCGACAAACCGAAGGGAATGCCGAAGCCTGTTAAGTTTATTCTGGATAAGTTCAGCAATGGGCGAGAAGAAGATAAGCTGGCTGGTTATATCAGCTTTTTGAAGGTGGGGCCGAAGTTATTAAAATATGTGCCGGTGCAAAAAGTCCAGGATTTGCGAAACTGGCTGATTATTTATGGTTACTGGAATGCGGGCGGTGCGGATAATGTTGTCTCGATGTTTTGGATTATTGCCGAAAAATATTTGGGGCTGAAAGTTGCAGAAATTCCGCCGCCTGTGGAAACTCCCAATATGGGTTTATTGCATCCTGATTATAATGGTTATTTTGAATCGCCTCGGCAATATTTGGATTGGTATCTCGGTAATCAAATGAGTAGAAGCGGGCAAGATGCCCGTTCCACAAAAGAGGCTAGACATCTTGATAGAAAGGGTTATAACGGGCAAGATGCCCGTTCCACAAAATTTGAGACTAATTTGTCTGAAAATTTAGATCGGGTTTCTAACGGGCAAGATGCCCGTTCCACAAAATTTGAGACCAATTGGTCTCAAAATTCAGACAGAGGAAAATCCCCTGTTGTGGGCATCTTGCTTTACCGCAAACACGTTATCACCAAGCAGCCTTATATTCCTCAATTAATTCGCTATTTTGAAGATGCGGGAATTGTGCCTTTGCCGATTTTTATCAATGGCGTTGAAGGCCATGTGGCGGTGCGGGATTGGATGACGACTGCTGGTGAAACTGCGCGCCGAAAACAAGGCAATATTGAAACTCTTTCGCTTTCTAAAGATGCCGTGGAAGTTGATGCGATTGTTTCTACTATTGGCTTTCCTTTGGTTGGCGGGCCTGCTGGTTCGATGGAGGCGGGGCGTCAGGTGGAAGTTGCTAAACGCATTTTAACTGCTAAAAATGTACCTTATTTTGTGTCCGCACCTCTGCTGATTCAGGATATCCATTCTTGGACTCGTCAGGGGATTGGAGGTTTGCAAAGTGTGGTATTGTATGCTTTGCCTGAGTTGGATGGTGCGATCGATCCTGTTCCCCTGGGCGGTTTGGTGGGTGAGGATATTTATCTGGTTCCCGATCGGGCGAAACGCCTGACAAGTAGAATTAACAATTGGGTGAAACTACGTCAAACTCCGCCATCTGAAAGGAAAATTGCGATTATTCTCTACGGGTTTCCTCCCGGTTACGGGGCGGCGGGTACGGCTGCTTTATTAAATGTACCGAAATCGCTGCTAAATTTCCTGCACAAACTTCAAGCAGCAGGTTATACAGTTGGAGAAATTCCGGCTGACGGTGAGGAGTTAATTCGCAGGGTGAAAGAGGCGGATGAAGCTACTTGTGAGGGGCAAGATGCCCGTACCACAAAAGAGACTGTTAATGTCAAAACTTTAGAAAAATGGCTGGGCTATCTGTTAACAAGTCGTATCGAAAAACAGTGGAAATCTTTAACGGGTACTGGAATTAAGACAGACGGCGACGAGTTCCAAATCGGTGGCATTCAACTGGGCAATGTTTGGATAGGTTTGCAGCCGCCGCTGGGAATTTCGGGCGATCCGATGCGCTTAATGTTCGATCGCGATTTGACGCCTCACCCTCAATACGCTGCTTTTTACAAGTGGCTGCAAAATGATTTGCAAGCTGATGCTGTGGTTCACTTCGGAATGCACGGCACTGTTGAATGGTTGCCGGGATCTCCTCTGGGAAATACTGGCTATTCTTGGTCGGATATTCTGTTGGGAAGTTTGCCGAATCTTTATATCTATGCTGCCAACAATCCCTCGGAATCGATGTTGGCAAAACGGCGCGGTTACGGTGTTTTGATTTCTCACAACGTGCCGCCCTACGGCCGCGCGGGATTGTACAAGGAATTGATGGCTTTGCGGGATTTGATTGCGGAATATCGGGAAGATACGGCTAAGAATTATGTGCTGAAAGAGGCTATTTGTAAGAAAATTTTAGATAGCGGTTTGGAGGCTGATTGTCCGTTTGAGGATGCTCGAAAATTGGGGATTGCTTTTAGTTTTGAGAATGTGGGAATGTTCAGTGCTGATGCTTTTAACCGCTATTTGGTGAAGCTTTACGAGTATTTGCAGGTGGTGGAATCTCGCTTGTTTTCTTCGGGTTTGCACGTTCTTGGGGAACCGCCTAATTCTGAGGAAATGACCTCTTATCTTGAGGCTTATTTTGGGGAGAGGTTATCACAGGAACAGGTGCAAAAACTGGTTTTTGAAGAAAATGAACCGCAGAGGCGCAGAGGGCGCAGAGAGGAAGAGAAAGAGGGGTTGGGTGGGGTTTTTGAGGAGGGTTTGTTGGTGCGTGATTTGTTGTTGCAAACGACGGATGAGTTGACTAATCTTTTGCGGGGTTTGAATGGGGAATATATTCTGCCTGCACCGGGTGGGGATTTGTTGCGGGATGGGGCTGGGGTGTTGCCAACTGGCAGGAATATTCATGCTTTAGACCCTTATCGGATGCCTTCTCCTGCTGCTTATGAAAGGGGGCGCGAAATTGCTCGGAAAATTATCGACAAGCACCTTGAGGAACAGGGGAATTATCCTGAGACTGTGGCGGTGATGTTGTGGGGTTTGGATGCGATTAAAACGCGGGGCGAATCTATTGGAATTCTGCTGGAATTGGTGGGGGCTGAACCTCTAAAAGAAGGTACTGGCCGCATTGTTCGCTATGAGTTAAAACCGTTAGCTGAGGTCGGTCATCCCCGGATTGATGTGTTGGGAAATCTGTCGGGTATTTTCCGTGATAGCTTTGTGAATATTATTGAATTGTTGGATGATTTGTTCGTGCGGGCGGCGGATGCTGATGAACCGGAATCGGAGAATTTTATTCGCAAACACGCTTTGATTTTGCAGGCAAAAGGTGTGCAGAATTATTCGGCAAGGTTGTTTTCTAATCCGGCTGGGGATTTTGGTTCTTTGGTTAACGATAGGGTTGTTGATGGTAGTTGGGAATCGGGGGATGAGTTGGGGAAAACTTGGGAAAGTCGCAATGTTTTTAGTTACGGGAGGAAGGATAAGGGGGAAGCGAGGCCGGAGGTTTTGACTCAGTTGTTGCAAGGGTGCGATCGCATAATTCAAGAAATTGATTCTGTGGAATACGGTTTGACTGATATTCAAGAGTATTATGCGAATACTGGCGGCTTGAAGAAAGCCGCAGAAAAGCAACGCGGCAAAAAAGTCAATACCAGTTTTGTAGAAAGTTTTTCTCAGGATACAACTCCGCGCAATTTAGAAGATTTGCTGCGTTTGGAATATAGAACTAAATTGCTAAATCCTAAGTGGGCTAACGCGATGGTCAATCAAGGTTCTGGCGGCGCTTATGAAATTTCGCAGCGGATGACGGCGTTAATTGGTTGGGGCGGAACGGCTGATTTTACTGATAGTTGGGTTTACGATCAGGCGGCTGATACTTATGCTTTGGATGAAGAGATGGCGAAGAAGTTGCGGGAGGCAAATCCTGAAGCTTTTCGCAATATTGTAGGGCGAATGTTGGAGGCTAACGGACGTGGTTTTTGGCAGCCGAATGCGGATAAATTACAGCAGTTGCGCGAGTTGTACGAGTTAACTGATGAGAAGATTGAAGGGGTGACAGTGTAGTTTTTTTAGTCTAAATATTTAGGGGCGGGCTAGAAGCCCAACCCCTACTCCCCACAATAGTTTCAAAATTTGTCAGGTGCAAGTTAGAGGCGCGGCTATTAAATACCCCGATCGCCCTGCGGTTTTGCTACAGGAACTGACGGTTTCTTGTTGGGAGAATTAAAAGCTCGATCGACCATATCTCCAAAGGGAACAAACTGCGGTGCAGCCGATGGAGCTCCGGTTCTGAACACTGCCACGGGCCCGCTGCCGTCTTGGGCAAAATTAATCAATTTCGTTAAAGCATCACCGGGATTTTTAGCATTGCGCTTGTCTAGGGTGAAAAGCAGATTTTGAGAGTTGCAGCGCCCCCGTCCGTTCACGTAACAAACTACTGGCAAGTTATTAACAATTCCTGTTGTTAACTGCAAGTTGCTCAATCTGCCGCCATTCTGGGCAACAGCTTTGGTCAATCTATTGGAAACAATTTGACAGCGCTGCCAAGGTGTATATTCCCGGCCGAACTCGGTAGATTTCCACAGAATCATTGGATCTGTCGTGACATTTCCCCGGCGCGCAATTGTGACAAAATTCCGACCGGAAGTAACGCACTGAAATGTTGTTCTAGTGCTATTCCAAGAGTTGCTGGCTGGATCTGCTTGCACTTGGCTTGCAAAGGCGACAGTACCGACGAAAACTAAAGCGGATGCTAATAAGGGTGCAGTCAATTTCATAATAACTCCTGCCGCTAAGGCAGCTAAATTTATTTAGGAAGTCATAGTTGTAGGGACAGGGCAGTGTCTATTGGTGTCAACTTAAGGTTAAACCGGTAGTCCGCCAGGGAATGAATTCCCTGCCTCAAAGCTAAAGTCCTCTAAAGAGGACTGAGAAAAAGACTGTTAAACTCATTAGTCCTCATAGCGAGGACTTTCGCTATTAGGCAGGGGTTTTAACCCCTGCCGGACTAGGGGTTTAACCTTAAGTTGTGACTAATAGGCAGTGTCCTGTCCCTACCTATTCAAATTCCGCTGGTTGGCTGTCGCACCCGGATATTTTTCAAATATTAAATCAGGTTAGTTGCACCTCATGTCTGTAGGTACATGGCAGTGTGGTGTGTTTATTTCAACACTTGGGAACGCGGCTTTAGAAACACGGCACAGCTTTTTCTTTGTTTCCAACACTTCGAGACTGTGGCACAAGTATCCTAGATAGTGTTTTTAGCTACATTCTGCAAAGCCACGACAGTCAACAATGGTAAGTAAAATTACAAAGGACAGCTCCGAAATTGGCTGGCAAATAACTTTTTATGAAACCTCGAATCATTGTTTGCGGGTTGGGGCACACGGGCCACAAGATTTTTTGTTTGTTGAGACAGCAAGGAGCGATTGTGGTTGGTATTAGCGATCGCCCAATTCGCGGCGAAACTTCTGATGTGGTTGTCGGCAATTTGCAAGCAGCTTCTACCTTGTTGACGGCAGGCATTCAAAACGCTCACACTTTAGTAATTGCAGGAGACGATGATGCTGTGAATTTGGCAATTTTGATGCAAGCGAGGATTCTCAATCCTCAGATTCGCATTATCAACAGATTGTTCAATACTAGCTTGGGCGACAGAATTGACCACACTTTGCCCGATCACGCTTCCATGAGCGTTTCATCATTGGCGGCTCCGGTTTTTGCCTTTGCGGCTCTCGGAAATCAGGCGATCGGACAGTTGCGTTTGTTCGATCGCACTTGGCCGATTCACGAAGAATATATCGATGAAACACATCCTTGGAAAAATCGCAAACTCAGCGATTTGTGGGACGATCGATCGCGAATGTTGATTTATTATCTCCCGGCTGCTAACAAAACTGATTTAGTATCGGCGGTGCTTGCCGATCGGCAGTGTCAGCAGGGCGATCGGCTAATTGTTGCAACTCAGCCGACTCTCCACAGCCCCCAAAAAACTTTAACTCAAAAACTGCTCAAAACATTAACTAGGCTGCACAGATTTCAGCAGCACAGCCAAGCAGCAGTAATTGTTGTACTGACGCTGCTGGCCATGATTGCCGTTGCTACTGCCACCTATATTTGTGTTGACGAGCATATCTCAATTGTCGATTCTCTCTATTTTTCAGTAGGGATGATTACCGGAGCCGGAGGCCATGAAAAAGTAGCCGAACAAGCTCCCGAAAGCATTAAACTATTTACAATTGTCATGATGTTAGTTGGAGCCGGCATCATCGGCATCTGCTACGCACTGCTCAACGATTATGTATTGGGAACTCGCTTTACCGAATATTGGGATGTGGCGCGAGTGCCGCAGCGCCATCATTACATTATCTGCGGGCTCGGAGGAATAGGTATCCAAATTGCTAAAGAACTGCACACTAACGGTTACGATATTGTGGCGATCGAGCAAGATCCAAACTGCCGATTTCTGAGCACGGCTCGCTCAATGAAAATTCCGGTCATTCAGGGAAGTGCCAGTTTGCCCGCAACTTTGGAAGCTGCTAATGTTAAGCAAGCGGCAGCACTTTTGGCTGTTACTAGCAGCGATATGTCTAATGTCGAAATTGCATTGAGCGCTAAAGGATTGGCACCAAAACTATCAGTTATTGTCCGCAATCAAGACCCACATTTTGCTTTGATGGTGCAGCAAGTTTTTGAGTTTGAAGGAGTTTTGAACCCGACGGAATTGGCTGCTCCTGCTTTCGCGGCGGCGGCAATTGGAGGCAGAATTTTGGGTAACGGAATGACTGCTGACAGTCTCTGGGTTTGCTTGGCCACCTTGATTACGCCAAACCATCCTTTCTGTGGCCACCGTATTCAAGATGCTGCTAAGTCTGCTGATTTTGTGCCTCTTTATGTGGAAACTAAGTGTCAAACTCTCCACGGCTGGGATTTACTAAATTGTTGTCTGAGTACGGGGGATGTTTTGTATCTGACGATGCCGGCGAATCGGTTGGATCAACTGTGGAGAACGACCTCTGAACTAATTAAAACTTAATGGTTTTACGCGGGAATTTATATTGCCGATCGCTCAATTGCAACTACAAACCTGATAAAATGAGCCGTGTCTAGTAAATAAGACTTACGGCTAATCCTCAGAAATCCGGTTTCTTAGGGCAAGTTCTAGTATAAATAACCCACAGAGTGTCAATTAGTTGCGATGTAGAATGAGAAAATTTTTAGGATTAGTTGTGTTTGGCCTGATAATGGCGATCGCCTCTGTAGCTGTCGCCGCTCAACCTTTGTTTCTCGCTTATCCTCCCGCCAACCACAAAACTACAGCCGATCGCATCTTTTTAATCGGTACAGCGCCCGCACCGGGACAAGTTTTAGTAAATGGCAACCAAATTTCGCGCACGGCAGTCGGTCATTTCGCCCCGACTTTTCCGCTGCAACTCGGCGAAAATCTCTTTACCTTGCGTTACGAAAATCAGGAAGTCAAAATTAAGGTGACGCGCGAGTCTAATCAGCCGATAGCCCCTGTAGGATTGGCTTTTGCTAAAGATTCCCTGACGCCGAAAGTCGATGTCGCGAGTTTGCCGGGGGAATATATTTGCTTTGGGGCGATCGCACCGGCGAATGCTCAAGTTTCAGTAAAATTGGCGGGAGTTACTATTCCTTTAAAAGCGCGATCGCAAGTGGAACTACCCGATAACAAATCTGTACTGTTAGGTGAAAACTCCCCGATCGAAAAAGGCGGCAGCGAACAGTATCAAGGCTGCGGTAAAACCCCCCCCAACCCCCCCTTGCTAAGGGGGGGCAATGAGTCTAATGCCGCCTTGCCAACGGGGGGCAATGAGTCTAACTCCTCGCTACTAAAAGGAGAAAAAGTGGATTTGGGAGTGCCTGTATTTGAGCTAACAATGAACGGTCAAACTATCAGCCAACAAGGTACTGGCAAGATTTCTATTCTGTCTCCGGCGGATTTAGAAATAGCAGAAGTAACGGCCGATCCGGGTGTTGCCCGAACCGGGGCGAGTACAGATTTTTCTCGGATGACACCGCTGCCGAAGGGAACGCGAGCAACAATTATTGGGCGCGAGGGAGAATGGCTCAGACTTGATTACGGTGCTTGGATTAAAGCATCGGAAGTGCAAATTGTCAAGGATGCAGTGCCTCCGCGATCGATTATTCGCAGCGCGCGATCGCGTCAAGTTTCCGGCTGGACAGAGGTCTTATTTCCCTTAGAAACACCCGTCCCAGTCACCGTGCAGGAAGGAGAACGCACTTTCACCTTAACCCTGTACAATACCACCGCTCAAACTGACATTATTCGCCTCGACGATGACCCGGTAATTTCGCGTTTGGAATGGCAACAAATATCGCCACTGCAAGTACAATACACTTTTAATCTCAAATCGGCCCAACAGTGGGGCTATAAATTGAGATACGACGGCACAACTTTAGTGCTGTCTTTAAAACACCCGCCGGTGAATACAAGCATGATGCCTGTGTCGCAAGCAAAACCGCTGTCGGGAATTAAGATTCTCATCGATCCGGGACACGGCGGGCCGCAGGATGGAGGTGCTGTGAGCCCAGTGGGAATTAGGGAAAAAACAGTAGCTTTAACGGTGTCGAAATTGGTGCAACAGGAATTGGTAAATCGGGGCGCGAATGTGCTAATGACGCGAGTAGAAGATGTCGATTTGGATTTGCCGCCAAGGGTGGAAATGATTCAAAAAGAAGAACCTGCGATCGCAATTTCAATTCACTACAATGCTTTGCCGGATAACGGCGACGCCATTAATACTAAAGGCGTCGGCGCTTTCTGGTTTCACCCGCAAGCGCACAGTTTGGCAATGTTTTTGCACAATTATTTAGTTGCCAAGTTGAACCGTCCGAGCTATGGTGTATTCTGGAACAACTTAGCCATGACTCGTCCTGCAGTTGCTCCATCTGTTTTAATGGAATTGGGATTTATGATCAATCCCGAAGAGTTTGAATGGATTGTGAATCCGACAGAACAGAAGAAGTTAGCCGCGGCGATCGCCCAAGGTGTTACCGAATGGTTTGCCTCTGTCAAATAACAGTTAGTAGTAAGGACTGAAGCCCTTCTCAAAAAAATTATAGTCAGGACTTCAGTTCAGCCAATCCAAGGAAATGAAATAATGCTAATTTTCACTCAATCAAAAGCCTTTTTTATTGCAGCCGTAGTTGCAAGTTTTAGCTTCTCACTTTACAGTTTTCCTGTTTTCGGCAAGCAGCAAAGCCTGGCTCCCGCAAAAGCAGAAGCTTTAAAAAAGCAAACTCAATGCTCGTTTATTACTGGTGAAGGTGGCGCTATTAACATTCGCAAAGGCCCAGGCAATCAGTACCCAGTTGTTGCTAAATTGAAAAGGGGAGACGGAGTTAGGGCTGTCAGCAGACAAGGTAAGTGGGTGAAAATTGCGGCCCGATTTTCGGGTAATCCTCCTAATGAAACTTTGACAATCCTTGACGGTTGGGTGAGCAATCAATTTATTAATGGCTGTTCCGAAGACCAATTTGACAGGTGGCGGAAATAGGGAATTTCGTAGGGGCGGGTTTTACAGACAATATATGTAGGGGCTGGTTTTACAGACAATATATAACGAGTACAAACAATCTATATAAACCCGCCCCCACACCACCAATAACCTACATGAACCTTGATTTCGATCGCAGTAGAAAAACATAGATGGGGATTTACCGTTGGGTGGGGGCGGGTTTACTATATTGTCGATTATTAACAATTATTGTCGGTGAAACCCGCCCCTACGATCGGCGGTTGAAACCGCAACTACACTTGCCTTGCTTCGGCGCAACGCGAGACTTTAAAAAAGGAGATTTAAAACCGGATGTCATGTAAAAAAAGACGATCGCCCTGATTCATTCTTGCATTCTCAACCAGCTAAACACCTGTTCGGCGGTGATATTCAGGGGAATCATTTCGGGCACAGGAACGACATCGCTACCTTCGCAGAATTGCGGTTGTTGGTTGGGCAAAAACGCTAAAATCGATCGATCGTCTGGATCGATTAGCCACCCCAACTGACAATTATGTTGCAGACAGTGAATAATTTTTCTAGTTACGCGATTTGAGCTTTGTTGTGGCGACAGGATTTCGATCGCCCAATACGGCGCAATTCGCACATCATCGACTGGTTCACCGCTCTCATCAAATTGAATTTGTTCCCACAATAGTACCGCAATATCTGGAACAATCGATCGACCGCCAAACGTACACCGCAACTCTGGAAACGCATAAGCTATCTTGGGAGTTTCCGTCACCTGATTAATTTCGTTGCAGGCTTTTAATCGCAATAAGCTATGCTTTGTTTTCGGCAGCGGTTTTTGGATAATCTCCCCCTCAATGTATTCGCTAGCAGGTTTTGTTTCTGGCAGTTTCAGAAATTCTTCAAGGGTGAGACGCCCAGTTGCGATCGTCATAAATAAATTCCTCGATTCTACCTATCTTCACTGTAATCCAAAAAATATTTATTTGGCATAAAAATTTTGTTTAACAGCCTATTTTTGCGGAACAAACTGCTGCTTAAATTCAAATAAATTAGGATTTTCCGGTTCATAAAAAGCCCGTAACCAATGCACATTTGGAGAACCAAAAGTTTCAACTCTAGTAAAATTTTTCATTCTCGGTAATTGAGTCTCATCGGTAAAATATGGTAAAGGTTTATCGATGCGGAAATAGTGAGTATCGCCGTGAACGAATACAACCTGCCCTGGGAAATTGCCTGTTTCTGTTTCCAGAGTTGCGATAAAATCGTTGTAGCCGCTTCTTCTTTTGTCCGTCGGATCGAGTTCAAATCCCGGATTTGCCTGTGCAACTAACACAATTCCTTTGCTGTTGCTGCGTTTGGCTAAAGCAAAACATTCTTTGATCCAGGCTAAGTTAGCCCAATTGCGATCGGCATATTCTGCATCTGCTTCGGGAGTGCGGCCAAAATTGTTGTTGCTTCCCGGCATATTAATCGCGAAAAATACAACGCCATGATAAATCCAGCGAACATTTTCGCGGAATTTAGCAAACTGCGGGTTTTCGCTTTGACGGGTGAGAGTTAAGGTGCGCTTTCCCAAACTTTGATTACCGTTGCTAAATATTTCCCGCAGTTTAGCGAGTCTTTCTACTGGATCGTAACTGCCATTTTTTGAACGGTGGCAATCCGTCCATTCATTGTCACCATAAGCTAGAATAAACGGTATCTCAAAATTGTCAAATAACTGCTTGCGGCTGACAAACGTTGCATCATCGCACACACTAGAACCGTTTTTAATGTCGCCATCGTGGACGACAAACGCTGCGGGCGATCGATTGATATCTGCAATCAAACTCGGAAATTGTGCTTCCTGTTCGGCACTGTAGGGCAAATCGCCAATCAAGGCAAATTCAAAAGGTTTATCGGCCCAACTTTCAGCATAGCTCAAAGTACCTAAACCGATAACAGATGCAAAAATGATAAATCCAATAATCAAATATTTTTTAAACATTCCTTCTCCAGTAGCCAGCAAACCATCGATATCCTAACAAAACTTGTCAACATCTCTGTTTTCTTCTTTTCCTCTGTGTTCTCTGTGCTCTCTGTGGTTCAAAAAAAAAAACTGCATAAATTGCGATTATTAATGATACCATAAACACGATAAATTACTATAGATAAATTATGAAATTTCCCCCGACGCTCTCGGTAATAGCTGCATTGTTAATGGCTAGCTGCAATATCCAAACGCCACAAACCAACACACAGCCTACAGAAAGTCGCTCGCCAATAGCAACCCCTGTTCCCCCCCAACCCAAGTCTGAGATCAAAGAAGCAAAACTAATTGCTGTCGGCGACATCATGATGCACAGTACCCAAACGCGATCGGGCTACGACGCAAAAAAGAAAACATACAATTTTGACACTTTCTTCGCACCAGTTAAAAGTATCCTGTCAACAGGCGATTGGGTGATCGGAAATCTCGAAACACCTTTAGCGGGCTCCGATGCGGGCGGATATACGGGATATCCGCTATTTAACGCACCGGCTCAATTAGCGGATGCTGCTAAAAAAGCCGGATTTAATATCTTGACAACAGCGAACAATCATGCTTTAGATCGTGGAGAAAAAGGGGTAATTAGGACGATCGCCAATCTGAGCGATCGCAAAATTGCTGCCATAGGAACAGCCACATCAGCCGCCGCAGCCGATCGCACTTTTATCAGCACCAAAAACAACATTTCACTAGCCAAGCTAGCCTACACCTACGGCACAAACGGCATTCCCATACCCAAAGGCAAAGATTACTTAGTTTCCCTAATCGACGAAAAAAAGATAGTCAAAGACATAGCCAAAGCCCGCAAACAAGGAGCAGATATTATCGCAATTTCCCTGCATTTTGGCGACGAATATCAGCGCCAGCCAAACCCCCAACAAAAACAATTAGTTGAAAACCTATTAAAAGCCGGTGCAGACATCATTCTAGGCAGCCATCCCCACGTCGTCCAACCTTACAAAATTTTTAATTTTCCCGGCAAAAATGGCAAAACCCGCAAAGCTGTAGCCATTTATTCAATGGGAAACTTCATTTCCGGTCAGAATAAAAAATATACAGACTTAGGCGTGATTTTGCAAGTAAATATTCGCAAAAAATTTCCCGAAAAAACCACAGAAATTACCGATGTAAAAACACATCCTACTTGGGTACACCGCTATACTCAGAACAATAAAACTAACTATCGCGTTTTGCCCTTAGAAACAACTGTCAGCCAGAAAAAAGATGCACTCCTAGCAACTTCGCAGTATCCTGTTTTAGCAAAATATTTGCAGGATATGAACAATCATCTTAATTCTTTAAATAAACCTCAAGATAACAAGTAATCCCTCCCTCAAGCAGGGCAGGGCGGTTTCATTCTCGCGAAAATCCCGATTTTGACTCTTGTAGTGCCAAGAATGCCTACCCCTAGAGACGACTTCACAGGCGTTTGAGACATGGGGGCTGCCACGGGGGGCAGCCCCTACAAGAGAATGAAACAGCCCTGATATCTGCGGTGAAAAAAAGAGAATGTATTAACCGCCCCGGACAAGGGATTGACGCCCATTTACCCAGAGGTCGAGAATAGATAGATGAATAATTTCGATGCTAACAGATTTGATATTACCCGAAATTAGGACACCGGAGTGCCGTTTCCCTACAATCAACCGGGCAATGATTATATCCGATCGCGATCGCCCACAACTGTGCACGATTCTGATGGAGTTCTTCCGTATAATTCTCGCCGTGATAGCCAACTATTCCTGACGCTAAAACACGAGGATCGAAAGTAAACTTGTCCCTCTATTTGAGTACAAGTTTTCACCTTGACTCCAGCCAAGTCTAATAGATAGTCTAAGGATCGCGAATTAAATAACTTATAATTTTAATTGTTATTGTGGGATGGGCGTCCCGCCCGTCCACTCATGACGGGCTATAAGAGCCCATCCGACTTTCAAGAGTGGAAGTTATTTAATTCTCATTCATAAATAAAAATTCATCCCTCTCACTGTATTGATTGCTATATTTTACGCCATAAACTCAGGAGAGCTTTTTCTTCTCCCTCCTGCCTCAAAACTCCAATTCCTAGCTTGGCTGCTTTCATTTAGATTCTCCCTACATATCTTCGGGATCTGGTGCGATCGGGCGCAGTTTTTTTAAAGTCGCATAAATTTTCAGTAAATACCGATCTACACACTCGCCAAACCCAAAGTTAAAATATACCCAATAAAAAATAGCTCCTCCTAGCTGTTTTTTTGTCCAGCTAAATATCAGGGAGTGCATCTACGTGTCAATAAATAAAACGCTCAAAGGCAGAGCCACTACACCTGCCCCAGGTTTTACCATGATTGAGCTATTGATAATTATTTTAATCATAGGAATATTTAGTGCGATCGTCGCCCCCTCTTGGCTAATGTTTATCAACAACCACCGTTTAAAGGTATCGCTCGATCGGGCTTATTGGGCAATGGAACTTGCCCGCAGCAACGCCAAACGATCCAAAATTTCATGGCAAGCCAGCTTCAAACAAGTAGGAGAAAACGTACAAGTAGCAGTCCATCCAGCCGACATTCCCCCAGCCCAAATACCAGCCAGTCAATGGAAAAACCTAGAACCGCAAATTCAAATAGATCCAGATGAAACAACAGTGCTCCAAGTAAATGACAGCAACGAGCAAAAAACAAACGGCACAATCCGGCGCGTCATGTTCAACCACAGAGGTTGCCCCGTATCTCGAAGCGACCACGACTGCACGCTAACGAGTATAAGAGCCAAAGGAACCCTAACACTATATCATCCCAATTTAAGAAACAGCCAACGCTGCATCATCATCTCCACTCTCCTAGGACATAAACGCACCTCCCAAAGACAATCAAAACCCAACGACAACAAAAGATATTGTTACTGACAGGGCGCTCAATTATTTTGGGCTAGGGAAACGGCATTACCGCGTCGTCAATAGCCTTGTTGTCGATGCTTATATTCGATGTCAATTCTTGACGCAATATCTCCGATCTAACTCACGCCCAGAGTACCATTCTCGCTTAACAGGCTTTTCGCCCTGTTCCGCAAAGAGTGAATTTTCTTGTGGAACAGGCAGAAAAGCCTGTTCATAAAAGGCTTATTGAGAATGGTGCAACATCTCAGATACAGCATATTCCAGGTTCATGAAGTACACACAATCTTGTAGTAAGGATCGCGAATTAAATAACTTACAATTTTAATTTTTATTGTGGAATGGGCGTCCCGCCCGTCCAAAAAGGACGGGCGGGACGCCCATCCCACTTTCAAGAGTGGGAGTTATTTAATTCTCATTCCTAAGTAAGGTGCGGATACACCCGTCAATCTGCAAGTTCTATTTAAAAGGTCGCAGATCCGCACCCTACATATTAAAATCACACAACATAAATATAGCGGCTACTTTACTTCATCAACCACCGAATATGCTGTATAATCAACTACTTCTTACTCGGCGCAATTTTCTCAATAGAAATCAGCGCCTCCATCACCGACTCCACAATCGGCGCCGCCACCGTACCCCCCGAAGAACCCTCCTTCGGCTCATCAATCACCGCCAAAACCACATACCGAGGAGCCTCCACAGGCATGATCCCCACAAAGCTAGTAATAATCGCCTTGTCAGAATAACCCCCACCAGCATTAGCTTTTTGAGCCGTGCCCGTTTTTCCAGCAATCCGATACCCAGGAATTTGTGCAGCTTTCCCCGTACCGCCATCAACCACAGTTTCCATCATTTCTAACACCTGCTTAGTAGTTTCCGGCGAAAAAACCTGCTTTGGAACCGGCCTCGGAAGCTTCCAATAAGCTTCACCTTCCCTATCAAAAAGTCCCCGCACAACGTGAGGAGTCACCAACTTGCCACCATTAGCCAAAGCGCCGTTAAGCTGCACCAACTGCATCGGAGTAATCGAAAAACCTTGCCCAAAAGCCGTAGTAGCAACTTCCACAGGAGAGTTAATAAATTGCTCTCGATTTTTAAGTTGACTGCTTACTTCAAAAGGCAAATCAGTTCCCGCCGTTTGTCCGAGTCCAAGTTTTTCTAAAGCTTGATAGTAAAGAGAAGGTTTCATGGTTCTCATCATGTGCACCATCCCCACATTACTAGAATGTTTCAAAATCTCAGTAACAGTCGAAGGGCCGCGCGCGCCTGCTCTTTGGTAATCGGAATTTTGGATAGTCCAAGGATTCATGTAAATCCGACCTTCATCGTTAAACACAGTATTAGGTTTCACCGCACCCGCTTCCAGAGCGATCGCCACATTAATCGCTTTAAAAGTCGAACCAGGCTCATAAACATCAGTTACAGCCCAATTTTTATAGCGCGACAAATCGAAATTAAAATATTGATTCGGGTCATAAGAAGGTTCCGCCACAACTGACAGCAATTCCCCGTTACTGGCATCCATCACAATCACTGTGCCCCGCTTCGCATCGTGTTGCTTCATTTTTTCCTTGAGGGCACTTCGGGCCGCCCGCTGCAAGCGACTGTCGATCGTCAATTGCAATTTCAAGTCATCAAGCTGCACAAATCCCGCCGTCAGCCGATCGGGAACCCAATTCCCATTGCTCGACCTGCTAAACTGAATCGACGGCATCGATCGTTCCAACAAATTCTGCTGGCTGTATTCCACCCCAGCTTGTCCCTTCCGTTCCCCATCCACATAACCGAGGATATCCGCCGCCAACTCCTGCTGTGGGTAAAAACGCTGCTGCTGACGCAGCAACTCCAAGCCATCCACCAGACTCTCTTTAATTTGCATCCCAGCGACGCGATCGGCAACCTCTTGAGGTAGAGACTCCGCAATTGTAATACCGCTTTCAGCAAGATTAAACCTACGTATCAATTCAGTTTCCGACGTAGTGCCCGGAGTCAGTTCGATCGCCAGCATCGGAGCCAACTTAGCAGCAATTTCCGCCTTCGAGTGGTTAAATAACTTCGGGTGAGCGTAGAGCGTGTACACCTGTCTGTCGATCGCCAAAACATTTCCTGCGCGGTCAATTATCGGGCGTCTCGGTACAAACGGCTTCGTTTTGAGAGTTTGCTGCTGAAGAGCTTGTTTACGCAGCGCCGGAGCTCGCGTCACCTGCAAATAAAACAAATTCACAGCCAGCCCCAGCCCCCCCAGCATCAACACCGCCCACACCGCCCACAAACGGAACTTGCTGCGCTTTAAACGCTCCACCGGTCGCCCCCAAGATGCAGCCGTCTGTTGTGGCGATCGGCCGAAACTGCCGGAATCTCTAGGTTTTGCTGATTTTTTCCACCCAGTACGCGCGGCGAAGCTATCCCGTAGGGAATCGCCCGCCTGTTTTGTGCGTTTGAAATTCGGCGATCTGTAGCGGTCAAAACGGGGGTCGTAGCTCATGGCATTAAAAATTCAATAGCAAGTTAGAGCGTTGTATAATTGATAATTTATAACTTAAATCTTAAAATATAAAATTCACGGCTTGGGAATGAGCAGTCCCTATCAGGGTTTGGATCGCACCTAAAGTTGCATTCTGTTTTTTGAAGTGGTCTTAATTATTTTTAATCTGTAACTTCCGGTGGGAAACTGAAAATCGATCGCGACTTGGAAAAAAGTCAAAAAGGAAATTAGAGCCTCAAATTCTCATGCCCTCGGACACTCATGCCCGGAGGGCGCTCTCCGCTTTGACACAGGTTTAATAGCCCAGCGGTGTTTCCACACCGGCTCGATTCTGGAGAGCGGGCTCAGAATTTGGTGCCGCAACGGGCGATCGAGTTTCAGGGGCCGGCTGCAAGAAAATCGTGTCCCCAGGATTCTGCGGAGCCAAACCGGTTTCGGGATTTTGGGCTTCTTTAGCAAGTTGGTGTTTCAAGACTTCACTAGAAGCACTCAATTGTTGTTCCCGGAGGCGCAGAGTTTCCAGTTTTTGATACTCCTGACTCCAGCGCTGCTCGCCGTAAACTGTCAAGCCGTAGAGACTCAGAGCACCGCCCAAAAGCATAACTGCTACCACTGAGGAGGCGCGCTGTGCCTGCAGGAGCGAGCGCAACCACACTGGCTGCTGCTGGCGATTGGGCAAGACTTTCAGCACCGATGCGGACTGCCGAACCTGAGCCTGTTCGTCTGCTGGCGAGTAGTTGGGCAATACCGGCCCTGTCTTCGCCCGCCTAGCTTTGGCAATAGAAGTAACTTTGCTTTTGGCTGGGCCAGCAGCGGGCTTGCGGGTCGATCGGGAGCGGGGAGAATCCGGGGATCTGATAGCAGCGGTCATAAAGTTCACCAATACGTAAAGTGGGGTAGCTTCAGCTTGATTGAGGTTAAGAGTTTTTTGTCTCCCAGAGCGCCAGTAGTGGCTATCTGCGTTCGATCGGTTATCCTTACCAAGGATACCTCACAAGCCAACCAACCCATCCTACCACTGGTCTCTTTGACTTCAGGATTTGCCAAAAAAAAGAAATCTTTGCTGGTTAGCGATAATCTATGTGAAATTTATTAATAAATGCAGTATTGTAATCAACGAGCGAATCGTTGAGCTATTCGTGCCAGCATTGTTTCTCAAGTACACTCTTCCCTTCCTTGCGATGGGTTTTCAATCTTAAGGAGTTTTTATGAACAAAGGATTAATTCGTTTGACTTTGGTCGTGGGCTTGGCAGCAGCCCTCGGCGCCTGCGGAGGAGATACCACCACCCCCAGCTCCCCTAGCCCCTCTCCGGGCGCTGGCACTACTAATCCTCCTGTTTCTTCTCCATCTCCAAAGGCTACTCCAACTACTAGCCCTGCCCCTGCTCCTAAAAAGCCCTAACTAGGGCTATCTCGGAGTTGGTTCCCAACGAGCCTAGCCTCCAGGTGAAAAATCGTTCGCTCCTCGCATTTTTTCATCTCATAGGTCTAGGTCTCAAGTTGGGTGTTAGTGATTCTCTGCTGCTTTTACTAAAGTTCAGTACGTCCCGTTACCGCAGCAAAGTCCGCTGATTCGCTGCGTTACAGGAGCATTCCCTTTCAAGTAGAAAATTTGACCAATAATTTCTTGATGGTACCGGCCACGTGATTTATCCGTGGAATCAATCCAAAATCCTTGCAGCCTCAAGCCCCCGGATTTATCCGTGGTGTCAATTCTTTAATCTAAAATCTAAAATCTAAAATCGAATGACTCCCGGCCTGCACCTTTTGAAACTCAAGCCTGTGACAGGATGTTTGAGGACATTGCCAGTGCTGCTGCTTCAACTGAATATCAACCGGAGGCAAGCGAGACTCGACGCAAATTTTGCACTCTATGGAGTCTCGCTTGCCATCCCCGCCGCTGTGGCCCGCAGACGAGAGGAAAGCAAGCAGAGACTTGGATGCTCGAAGACTGAGTCCTTTAGCTTTGATTCCTCAATACCGAGTTAAGCATCCTTCGCCGTTTGAGCGTATTGCCCAAATTTACGGACTTTGTGGGGAAACCCCGCCTCCGAGATGTGAAAGTCTACCGATCGGGCGATGCTCCCTGCCTGAAAATTCCAGGTAAACTATTAACTGCTCCCCAACACTTACAGGGTTGACCCTCCGGGAGTCGCCAATCGACAAGAGTTTAATAAAAACTCCCGATCACATATAAAAAAATAAGTCAAGGATATTTGGGAAAAAATATAAATTTTTCAATTTGTTTGAACTACCAGCCGGGAAGTCCCTCGGTATATTTAGAGGGGACACATCTGAGCGCTGCGCGAAGTACCCCGTTGGGAATTACGCCCGCGTGATGGAAAGAAGCGTCGGGTGGAGGGACGGAAACCGACAATTAGACTTAGCCACTATGAATTAATCTTCGGAAGTATCTTGATTTTCGATGTACTTCCTAAGTGTTGAAATGGTAATCTTTGGTGTGGCATTTTGGACATACACAAACTATACTATGCAAAGGTCGAAAAAAGAAAGTTAAAAAATGCAACTCACTTACAAATACCGCCTCAAACCCACAAAAGCCCAACTAACAACGATGGTGGCTCACCTAGAGCTCTGTCGTCGGCAGTACAACTACCGACTTGGCGATAGATTTAGGTGGTGGTCAGCCACGAGAACACCTATCAACGCCTGCCCCTTGATTGTTTCGATAGTCCCGATTGAGGAAATTTATCAAAATATTTCTTTGACGAGAGTGCAAACTAGGGATGGTAGAAAAAAGGATGAGTCAGGCAATCCTCTAACCAGGAAAGGTGATGTTTTCTCGAACATTGAAGGCGGATATGTACAGTGGCAAACCATACAACTGGCTGACCTGAAAAACACAAAAAAGTTATTCCCTGATTATAAAGTGTTAGATTCGCAGGTCTTGCAAGATGTCGTCAACAGGGTGGAAACTTCCTTTTCAAATTTCACCACGCCGGACACAAATGGCAATCGTAGAGGCAAGCCCAGATTCAAAGGGCTTCATTACTACAAATCTTTCACTTATCCTCAACTAGACAATCTTGATATTGTCAAGGACGAGGAAAATAGGATTTGTATTGACCTCGCAAAAATAGGTCAAGTACCTATGGTTTTCCACCGTCCAATACCAACAAGGTTCACAGTTAAGACGGGAACAGTTATCAGAGAAGCTGATGGGTGGTATATCTCCCTGACGCTAGAAGATAAAACAGTTCCCGTAACGGTTGCAGAAATTCAACCGACGGTCGAAAATACTGTTGGCATCGATATGGGAATCACTAATTACGTCTATCTTTCCAATGGCGAGAGAGTTGAGAATCCTAGGTTTTTGAGGAATTCTGCCCAGAAATTGGCAAAACTTCAAGCGAAGTTAGCTAATAGAGTCAAGGGTTCTAAGCCTTGGAAGATTATCAAGGACAAGATTTCCCAACTCCATCAGTTTGTAGCTAGATCCCGATTAGATTTTCAGTTTAAAACTGCACATGAGCTATTCGGTAAATGTGAGGTTTTAGTTGTTGAAGACTTGAGTGTCAAAAATTTAACTAGACGTGCCCAGCCCAAGACAGATGTTGAAAATGGTAATTTGGTTTATTTGCCGAACGGTCAGTCAGCTAAAAGTGGCTTGAATAAATCCATGCTTGATGCTGCTCATGGGCAATTCGCCAGCGTCCTAAAATATGTCGCCTGGAAATTGGGTAAAAGCATTTTGTTTGTCTCTCCAAGAGGAACTTCTCAACATTGCTGGAATTGCCTCAACAAAGTACCGAAAGAATTGTCGGAGCGCTGGCATTCTTGTCAATGCGGAGAATCTTTGGATCGAGATAAAAACTCAGCTAAGCTTATAAAGAGAATTGGTCTAAGTTACGAAAGTGGCGGGGGAACTCCGTCACTCAAAAAAGCCTTTGAAAAAAAGGAAAAAGAAGCCGGCGGTCTAACTGTACTCAGTTGACCGTCAGGTTCGTTCACTATTTCTATACTTAGATGTTAGCAGTAAAACCCCAGCTCGGCCGTCGGCAAGGCAACAGCCTGCTGTGTGTGCAAGGACGCGCGCTGGATCTGCAGCAGTCAAGATCGTGCTAATCAGTGGTAGGATCAGCAATCAAAAATGTATCGAAATGTAAAGTGCAGCGCCGCTCTAGGTTTTGAAAGCCATTTAGTTAAAAGATTGAGGTAAGTAGTTTTATGCCCGCGACCGTCCCCTTTGAACAGATTGACCGCATTGTTTGGAATCAGCACCACGATCCATTTGAAGTGCTAGGCCCTCATGCGATCGAAGAAAATGGCAAAAAAGTCTGGGTCGTCCGAGCTTATCTGCCGAATGCGGATGCGGTATCCGTAGTTTTGCCGGAGGCCAGGGCCCAATACCCGATGAAATCAGAGCATCACCCTCACTTTTTTGAATGTACGATCGACACCCCAGAACTAGCAAACTATCAATTGCGGGTCAAAGAAGGGGAACACGAGCGCTTCATCTACGATCCCTACGCCTTTCGATCGCCCAAACTCACAGAATTCGACCAGCACCTATTCTCAGAAGGCAATCATCACCGGATTTATGAAAAATTGGGGGCGCACCTCACCGAAGTAGACGGCATCACAGGAGTATATTTTGCCGTTTGGGCCCCGAATGCCCGCAATGTCTCTGTTTTAGGAGATTTCAACTATTGGGACGGCCGCAAACATCAAATGCGGAAATCGCAAAACGGCATCTGGGAATTATTTATTCCGGGACTATCCGTGGGAACTTCCTACAAATACGAAGTGAAAAACCAAGACGGACATCCCTACGAAAAGTCCGATCCTTACGGTTTCCAGCAAGAAGTGCGGCCCAAAACAGCATCAATTGTCACCGACTTAGATACCTACACTTGGCACGACAGCGCTTGGATCGAAAAGCGGCGGCACACAGACCCACTGACGCAGCCGGTTTCGGTTTACGAATGCCACATCGGTTCTTGGCTGCACGCCGCTACTGACGAACCCGCCGTGCTACCAAATGGGGAAATACAACCCGCCGTGCAGGTTTCGGAACTCAATCCGGGGGCGCGCTTTCTGACTTACCGGGAATTAGCCGATCGGCTGATACCATACGTCAAAGATTTGGGATTCACCCACATCGAAATGCTGCCCATCGCCGAACATCCTTTCGACGGTTCTTGGGGCTATCAAGTCACCGGTTATTTCGCCCCAACTTCCCGCTACGGCACACCTGAAGATTTCATGTATTTTGTTGACCAGTGCCACGCCAACGGCATTGGCGTACTGGTGGACTGGGTACCGGGACATTTCCCCAAAGACGGCCACGGCTTGGCTTTCTTTGATGGAACTCACTTGTACGAACACGCCGACTCCCGCAAGGGCGAACACAAAGAGTGGGGAACCCTAGTATTTAACTACGGCCGCAACGAAGTGCGGAATTTCCTAGTATCAAACGCTCTGTTCTGGTTTGACAAGTACCACATCGACGGGATTCGCGTAGATGCCGTAGCCTCGATGCTTTATTTGGATTACTGTCGCGAACCTGGAGAATGGCTGACCAACCAGTACGGGGGCCGGGAAAATATCGAGGCTGCAGATTTTCTGCGTCAGGCGAATCACGTCATTTTTAGCTATTTCCCAGGTGCGCTGTCGATCGCCGAAGAATCTACCTCTTGGCCGATGGTATCTTGGCCGACCTATGTAGGGGGTTTGGGCTTCAACCTGAAGTGGAACATGGGTTGGATGCACGATATGCTCGACTATTACCACATGGACCCGTGGTTCCGCCAGTTCCACCAGAACAACATAACTTTCAGTATGTGGTACAACCACAGCGAGAATTTCATGCTGGCTTTGTCCCACGATGAAGTAGTGCACGGCAAAGCCCACATCATCGGGAAAATGCCAGGAGACGAATGGCAAAAGTTTGCAAACGTGCGGTGTTTGTTTACTTTTATGTTTACTCATCCCGGAAAGAAAACGATCTTTATGGGGATGGAGTTCGGCCAGTGGCACGAGTGGAACGTTTGGGGGGATTTGCAGTGGCAGTTGCTGCAATTCGAGCCGCACCAAAAGTTGAAGCTGTTTTTTAAAGATTTGAACAATTTGTACCGCAGCGAAACGGCACTTTACAGTCAAGATTTTGCTGAGGATGGGTTTGAGTGGATTGATTGCAGCGACAACCGACACAGTGTCGTGGCATTTGTGCGCCGAGAGAAGGATGGCGACGAGTTTGTGGTGACAGTATGCAATTTTACCCCGCAGCCGCACTCTCACTATCGCGTAGGAGTGCCGGAACCTGGTTTCTATACGGAGTTGTTTAACAGCGACGCGCGGGAATACGGCGGCAGCAATATGGGGAATTTGGGAGGCAAGTGGACTGAGGAGTGGTGGTTCCACAACAGTGCTTATTCGATCGACTTGTGTTTGCCACCTTTGGGGGTGTTGATCTTAAAGCTCGATCGGGCAAAAACAACAGCAAAATCTCAACAGTTTTAAGTTGGGAGTGGTGATAGTTTTGAGTTAAGAATCAAAGCTTTATTAAACCTAAAGCTTTGAGGGTATTTAGAAACCCGGTTTTTTGGACAAACCGGGTTTTTTCTGTTTTGTTGTTGCGAAAAAAGGAAGTTCTGCAACGGATTCGCTTTCTTAGGATTTAAGGAGTTTAATATTAATTCCGGTTGCATCGGAATGATTTAACCGCAGAGTACGCAGAGATCGCAGAGGAAGAGAAGAGAGAGATGAATAATTTCGATGCACAGGGAAAGGATATAATAACTCTTCTAAATACTTAGGCTACCCATCGAGTCCGATCGGCGGGGAACGGCGAGGGTATAAGTTCCAAATACTACCGCTAGGCGAGCGTACCTCTTACCAATTTTTAATTTCGAGTATCGGAAGCGCCAAGATTATAAGAAACTTTTGACTGCTCAACTGTTACTACTTCTGAAAGAGATTGTTCTGTCGCTACCTCTAAAGCTGGCAGTGGTAGATGCTTCATTTCCCAAACTTTCAGCAAAATTAGATATTCATAAAAAGCTTGCAGCGTGCACCAAGCCAATCCCGCTTGGCCGTCAAGAAATCCGCCGAGTAAAATATACATATAGAAAAAGCGCACCACAGGCCGCAAAGGCAAGCGCAAAGAAAAATCTTTCAAAGCGCGGCGCCTTTCCACCTCCGACGCGCCAAACAATAAACCCCACCAATTTACTTGACCCGCTTCTAATTGGCGGAGAGTTTCAGCCGCCTCGTCAGTCGAGTAGCGGTTGTGCTTTTCAATCCAGCGGGAAAGACCTTTGCTGCAAGTATAGTGAGGGTAAGTTTCCTTCAAAAAGTGAGTAGGCCCGTTGCAGACTTCCCGTTCAGTGTGACCGTAATCCGTAAACCACACTCGGTCTTTGCGAAAGAGACGCATTTGATAACGGGGATATTGAGTGCTGCGGCGAATCCAGCGCTCCATAAATATTACTTTTTCAGCTACGTAATAGCCGATATATTCTTGAGTTTCGATCGCCTTTAAGCATTCAGCAAACAGTGCAGGCGTCATCCGCTCGTCAGCTTCGAGGATGTAAACCCATTCGTATTTGCACGGGACTTCTTGGAGCATCCAAGTCCGCTGGCGTCCGTGAGTTTCAAAGCGGTGCTGTACTGTTTGCACGGCATAGTTCTGAACAATCTCAAGGGTGCGATCGGTGCTGAAAGAATCAACTACAATGATATCGTCACAAAGCAGTGCCGATTCAATGCAAGCGGCGATATCAATCTCTTCGTTGTAAGTCAGAATATAAATTGAGAACATTCCCAGCTTTCAGTAAGGGCAAACTATTGGGTAAACAAACTATTTCTCAGGGATGTCTCGACCAGCGCGATCCCTGCCAGCGCCGGTCAATTTTTGCGTCGGCCGAACCGCAGAATTCCCATGCTTCTCAATCCCGTCCAACCAACAGTAATGTAGCCGATCGCTAACAACAAACTGTTGATTCCCGTCTGCAAACTCGAATTTCTCGATCGAGTTCTTAACTCTTTCTCTTTTTGTTGCTTGCGGGTGCGAATCTCGTTGCGAGCTTGAGTGGGAAGTGATTGAGCTTGCTGTTCCAGGAACTTGTCGAGGGCTTTCGGGTCATTTTTCGACTGCTCAAGCACAGCTTTCAATTCCTTGGGAACCTCTGGACTCTTGAGTGCTTCTTGCAGCTTCCCGTCGTCTTCCAGCAGCGCTCCTATCTGGCTGCGACGCTGGCTTTTGAGCTGTTCTACCTGAGCTTTAAATTGAGGGCTTTTAAGTTGTGCCTCAAGTTGACCTTCCGCTTGTCCGGCTTCTTGATCGACTTGAGCCAGAGCATCCTTGAGTTCCAAACGAGTATTGTTGAGGTGAACGGGAACCAGAGATAGGTAAACTAGACCTAACAAGCTGGAAATCAACAGCGCCCAGAATCGCAAGTCCAGCCAAACGTTGCGTCGCTCAATAGAGACTCCACTGCTGCTGTCCACCCAAAAGCCAGTCATCAGGAGGGCGATACCGATCAAAGGAATAATGCCCTTGTCAACTATCTGAGTTGCAGCAGTCAACTGCCAGCCTCGATTGAGAAGGTCTGAAGTTTCTCCCGGCAGCGACAGAACAATGCAGTCAAGCAAAGCAGACAGAATTAAGATAATCCCGACTACTTTGAGAGTTCGAGCAGCTACTGAAGAAAATTGACGGCTATTACTTGCTTTCATAATTCGTGTTAGATAATTCTACACCGTTAGATTCAAGGGGGTAGTTGAGTGGATTTTGTTGAACGAGTTTAGCTATTTTCCACCAAAATAGCTGCTTCGGGTACCGAACTCGACTTTCCTCTGGGTTTTCACAGGCTGCGGTTGCGACCCAAAGGTCGAGTTTCTGCACAGCTATATACAGTTGGACACAGGAGGCTGTGCGCTTCTGGGTTGGCTGTAAAGCTTGGTCAAGATTGCGCCCAGAAACGGCAGCAAGCAACTGCTGGCTTCTTCTATAGTCTGACGAATCCAGCGTAAAGATGAGCTCTGCACGCTTGGGTTCGGTGCTTTTAACTAGCTTTCGCTCGCGCGGCGGTGTCAGAAATTATAGACACAGGAGGAGCGCGTTTCGTTGGGTTTCACCCCCTAGGGCTCTCACTCCCCGATCGCCTGCCCGATGCGGTGGAACTCTCATCCCTTGTCTTATAGTAATTGATATAAGAGAGGGCGGGAATAAATAATTGTTTACCAACCTTTTTTACCTCCAATTACCAACAGCAGGATATGGCAGTTGCCTATAAAATATTAGCTGTTTTTTACCTAGAAATTAGATTTTGAAAAATCTGCTTTAGCCTCGGTAATCTTTAGTTATCTTTTCTGGCTAAAAAGTTACCAATTGCTAATTAACATTTGCTCAAAGGCAACTATTAATTACTGGAAAAATTGAAGGATATATTTTTAAATAACGAAAGTGCAAGGAATCACATTTTTTGGTAGGATAATTTTGATCGCTGTTCAAATTGGGTGGTAAGGACTGCAATGATTTCTGATGTTTATACGTTGAGAGAACTTGAAAGATCGATCGCATCCGATCCGGACAAGTGGCGTCCGCTCGTGTTTACTAACGGGTGCTTCGATATCCTGCACTGCGGTCACGTCCGCTATTTGCAGGCGGCAAAAAATTTGGGGCGATCGCTGGTGGTGGGATTGAATAGCGACGCCAGCGTGCAAGCTATCAAACCGCAGCAGCCGGGATTGCCACCCCGCCCGATCGTACCGGAAAATCAGCGAGCCGAAGTGTTAGCCGCTCTCAAACCAGTAGACGCCGTAGTAATTTTTTCCGAGATTACAGCAACTAAACTGATAAATATCCTGAAGCCTGATATATACGTTAAAGGAGGCGACTATCAAGTCGAAACTCTGCCGGAAGCACCGGCGGTTATCGCCGGAGGTGGCAAGATTTCCTTGATCGAAATAGAAGTTCCGAGTTCTACCAGTGCGATCGTCAAACGCATTTTACAATTAGGTACTTAACCCTCGATCGCAAACAGCAAACAGTGAGCTAAACTCAGAAGTTGCCCCATCAAAAAATGCTAAAGTACGCGCGTGCGAAGCTATCCCGTAGGGAATCGCTCGTACAATTTCATTCCAATTGCTAAGCAGGAGATAATTTTAATGGAACTCACAAGCAATAACACGATCGCGGAAATCCTACAAAGACACAAAGCAGAGTTACTAGCAGACTGGCTCAAAGAACTGCAAAATACCGGGCTGCGGCGGGACGACTTGATGAGAGCCAAAGAATTGCGCTCGGAGTGTCAAGAGTTCCTGCAATTACTCCACATTGCAGTCGGGCACGGTAATTTTAGCGACATCCAGACACCCGAATGGGAAAATATGCGGGTGTTGCTAGCAGAAGTTTCGCGATCTCGTGTTCAGAGAGGCTTTACTCCCTCAGAGATAGCGAGTTTCATTTTATGCTTCAAAAAGCCATTGTTCGATCGGCTTTGTCATGAACTGACACAAAACCGCGACGCACTTGTCGAACAACTTTGGCTTTCCACCAGTTTATTAGACCAGCTTGGCCTGTGGGTGACAGAAATTTTTCTCAAAGCTCGCGAAGAAGTCATCGAACGCCAGCAGCAAGAAATGCTCGAATTGTCAACACCCGTAGTCAAACTTTGGCAAGGCATTCTCGCTTTACCCATGATCGGGACTCTCGACAGCGCCCGCACTCAAATAGTCATGGAAACTCTATTGCAAGAAATCATGGAAACTGGCTCAGAATTTGCGATTTTAGACATTACAGGCGTGCCGACTGTTGACACTTTAGTTGCTCAACATTTATTAAAAACTGTAGCCGCCGCCCGTTTAATGGGTACTGAGTGCATCATCAGTGGCATTCGCCCGCAAATAGCTCAAACCATAGTGCACTTGGGAGTTGACTTGCAGGATATTCTCACAAAAGCTACTTTAGCAGATGCTTTTAAAGTGGCGTTGCAGCGCCAAGGTTTAACTATAAAAAATCTTAAAGAGGAAAGATAAACATATTGCAGTCTGAGATGAAAATTTTAGTAAAGCTTAACACATAGGTGAATTTGTGGAACGAATACCAATCCTTCAAATGGGAGAATTTTTGCTAGTAACAATTCAAGTAGATATGCACGATCGCTTAGCAATGACGCTGCAAGATGACCTGACGAACCGCATCGTCAAAACAGGTGTCAAAGGTGTGTTAATAGAAATTTCTTCCCTCGAAATTGTTGATTCTTTTATCGGTCGCATTATCAACAATATCGCTAGTATGTCGCGAATTTTAGATGCGGAAACGGTTGTGGTCGGGATGCAGCCAGCCGTTGCTATTACGCTCGTTGAGTTGGGGCTTTCCCTGACAGGAGTTCGCACAGCTTTAAGCGTTGAAAAGGGCATGATTTTGTTAAGAAAATCCTTGGGTTGGTCTGTAGACGAGCAAGATTAATTGTCCCCTGACTGAGGCACAGGCAGTCAAGAAACCTTGTTTGTTTGTAGATACCTTGTTGACAAACTGAAGATTTCTTAGGAGAGGGCTTACGCACTCAAGGGAGTTAAATCAAGGGTTTGAGATTCCTGCACTATGTTCTCTTTTGAGAGAAAATCGTAGTAAGTGCGTAAGTCCTATTAGGAGAAACTAAGTTGACCAGCGTAAGTCCTATATTTTGTGGAGAAGTTCTATTTTGGTACAGTAGCCGCTATGTCAAAACGTGAGACACTAGAAATCCGATCGTCATCCGATATAGTCCACGTCCGACAGCAAGTGCGAACTTGGGCTGTAGCAATGGGATTCGGTTTACTAGACCAAACGAAAATCGTTACCGCAGCCAGCGAACTCGCCCGCAATACTGTAGAGTACGGCAAAGGGGGAACTGTAACTCTCGAAACGCTCCAATTAGGAACCCGCAAAGGGCTGAAGCTGATATTTGAAGACAAGGGCCCGGGAATTCCAGACATCGAATTGGCTATGACTGACGGTTATACTTCTAATCACGGTTTGGGTTTGGGGCTCAGTGGTTCCAAGCGGTTGATGCACGAATTTGAGATTGTTTCCAAAGTGGGTAAGGGGACTAAAATTGCGATCGTCCGCTGGCGGTGAACCAGTAATAGGATTTGAGAGTTGAGATTTTTGATTAAACCATTGGGAATGACCGAAAGTATCCAGGATACAAGCCCCCGGATGAATCTCGCGCAAGTTAATGCTTCAATTCTAAAATCTAAAATCTAAAATCTAAAATCTAAAATCGATAGTGGGTAAGGGGACTAAAATTGCGATCGTCCGCTGGCGGTGAGGAGTAAGGAGAGTGGGAGATTGGGAGAGAGTGGAGTCGCGCGCGCTACAAATGACTAATGAGAAACCGGGTTTCTATGAGTTTTGGGTTGGGTAACGAGAAATCTCAGTAGAAACCCGGTTTCTGAGGTCGATCGCGCGCTACAAATGACTAATGAGAAACCGGGTTTCTATGAGTTTTGGGTTGGGTAACGAGAAATCTCAGTAGAAAC
>NZ_JAUBOR010000010.1:45242-70071 GCF_036700305.1 Microcoleus sp. Z1_A1 | reverse complement strand
CCGGTTTCTGAGGTCGATCGCGCGATGGCTAACTAAACTAAGAACTAATGACTAATGACTAATGACTAATGACTTTTTAAATGCGCGCCAGCTTAAGATGAGAACTACAAAATAATGATAGATGCCGTAGCCCTGCCCGTAACAGAAGAAAGTCAAGTGGGAGAAGCGCGCCGAATCGCAGTCGCCCTCGCGGCCGAAGTCGGATTTAACGAGACCGATCGCGGTAAAGTGGCAATTGTTACCACCGAAGCAGCAAAAAACGTGGTCAAGCACGCCCGCGAAGGAGAAATTTTGCTGCGAACATTAAAAACAGCCGCAGGATATAGCATTGAAATAGTAGCGCTAGACCGGGGGCAGGGAATGGCAAATGTCGCGCTGTGTCTGCGGGACGGTTTTTCTACAGCGGGAAGCCCTGGAACTGGACTGGGGGCAATTAAACGCCTCTCTACTTTTTTTGATATTCATTCTGTACCAAAACTGGGGACAGCCTTATTAATGCGGCTGGAACCGACCCAAAATAGCCGGGAAGCATCCCAAAACAGCAATTACTTGGAATTTGGGGTAATCCACTTGCCGAAAGTAGGAGAGCAAATTTGCGGGGATTCGTGGGCGGCAGAAAATCACGGTGAGAAAAACCTGATTTTAGTTGCAGACGGGCTCGGCTACGGGGATTTGGCCCAGGAAGCGTCTGGCGAAGCAGTGCGGGTATTTGAGGAAAACGCCAAACTCGGGCCGAAAGCAATTTTAGAGAAGGCGCACGCTGCTTTAAAAAATACCAGAGGAGCGGCTGCGGCGATCGCCCAAATCGATCGTACCCAACAAACAGTTTGTTTTGCCGGAATTGGCAACATCAGCGGTGTAGTGGTCACAGATAACCAAAGCCGCACCATGGTTTCCTACAATGGCACAGTTGGACATATGATGCGAAAAGTAGCAGAATTTGTTTATCCTTGGTCGCAGCAGTCCCTACTCATCATGCACTCCGACGGTTTGGCGGCGCAGTGGAATTTAAACCGCTACCCGGGCTTAGCCTCCAGACATCCTGCTTTAATCGCAGCCGTGCTCTACCGGGACTTCAAACGCACTCGCGATGACATGACAGTTATAGTAGCCAAGGTAAGAGAAGCAGCGTGAGTTACCCAATCCTGACGACGGAAGTCCGCTTTGAACAAGACATCGTACAAGTACGCCAAAGAGCTCGCCAAATTGCTAAAGGGCTGGGATTCGATTCCCAAGTACAAACCCGCATCGCCACAGCAGTTTCCGAAATTGCCCGCAATGCTTTCAAATATGCAGGCGGTGGCAAAGTAGAATTCATTGTGGAAGGGGAATCGCCCCAAGTTTTTCGGACTCGGATTTCTGACACGGGGCCGGGAATTGCTGATTTAGCGGCTGTGTTAAGCCCCAATTTTCGATCGCAAACCGGCGCGGGACTCGGTTTAGCAGCAGCGAAACGGTTGATGGACGAAGTGAAAATCGACTCTCGGCCCGATCGCGGAACGGCTGTACAATTAATTAAACAGTTTTCCAAAAATATGCCTGCGCTGAGTGCGATCGAACTAAATCAATTAGTTGACAAACTAGCGCGCCAAATTCCCGAAGATCCCTATGCCGAAATTCAGCAGCAAAATCAAGAATTACTACGCACTTTAGACGAACTCCGCCAGCGTCAAGAAGAACTCGTACAATTAAATCAACAGCTAGAAGATACCAATCGCGGAGTCCTAGCACTTTACGCTGAATTGAACGACAAAGCCGAATCTCTCCGGCGCGCCAGCGAACTCAAAACCAGCTTTCTCTCCAATATGAGCCACGAGTTTCGCACTCCCCTAACGGCAATTATGAGCCTTTCCGAAATATTGTTAAATCGCCTCGACGGAGAACTTTCAGCCGAACAGGACAAGCAAGTAAATTACATTTACAAATCCGCCGAGTCTCTCGCAGAACTTGTCAACGACTCGTTAGATTTAGCCAAAGTGGAAGCCGGAAAACTAACTGTTCGCTTGGCTGATTTTGAAGTCGAAGATTTGTTCAGCGCCCTGCGAGGAATGATGCGCCCCCTGCTTCCCCAAAACTCTGCCGTTTCTATAATTTTTGAAGATCCTCTCGAACTTCCAATCCTCACAACCGACGAGGGAAAAGTTTCTCAGATTTTGCGAAATCTGATTTCTAATGCCCTCAAATTTACCGCAGCAGGTGAAGTTAGAGTTGCTGCGGAAATAGGAGAGGAGGGAACAGTTACTTTTTCAGTAGCAGATACGGGCATAGGAATTCCTCCAGCCGACCAAAGGCGGATTTTTGAAGAATTTGTCCAACTCGAAAACCCCTTGCAGAATGGCGTCAAAGGCACGGGATTGGGATTGTCTCTGTGCAAAAAACTGGCGGAATTTCTGGGGGGAAGTATTGAAATCACAAGTTCACCCGGAGTGGGTTCGACTTTTTTTGTCACACTGCCAATTCTGTATCCTGGGGAGGAAGAAAACCCTTTGGAAATGTCCCCTGCTAAGGGAGATGAAATACCGCTGGCAAACGCAAATTCTCGTAGCTTGCGGGGTTGCGGGCGATCGCCAGCGGCGGATTCAGCAGCCAAAGTTTTGATTGAGGAGGATGAAGATAGTTTTTCGGTATTTGCTGAAAAACTTGCTGGGAGAAATTCATTGTACTGCGATATAGGTCGCCGACGGCGCTGAAGGTTGGGTTCGGCTGCTCTTTGAGCAACCGCAAGCAATTTTTATCGACATTATGATACTCACTGAAAGCATCCAGGATACCCGCCACGTGATTCATCCGTGGAAAAATAAAAAACCTGTATCCGATGAAACTGGCCGAACGTATTTATCTCGCGCAAGTCAATGCTTCAATTCTAAAATCTAAAATCTAAAATCTAAAATCGATTGACTGAATTTGACGTTTTGGAAGAGTTGAAAGGCGATCGAACTACTTGTCAAATACCTGCTATCGTGATGAATTCCAAACATTTTGGGTTACATCACTTTTTTGCTGTGCGGGATGCTAGGATTTCACGATAAAAAATATTATTCCGATGCGAAGGGAAACGATATCAGGAATTGTAGCTTTTGAGCACTGAAGTCCGATGCTGCAAACCTAATTATATTTTTTCACCGAATTTTATATGGTTCGTAAGGATCGCGAATTAAATAACTTACAATTTTAATTGTTATTGTGGGATGGGCGGGACGCCCGTCCAAAACGGACGGGCGGGACGCCCATCCCACAAACTTGTGGAAGTTATTTAATTCTCATTCCTCAGAGAGTTAATTTATAGCAGGCAAGATTTATTTAATTTGCAACAGAATTTAACCTTTGTGCTGTAAAATGTAGCAGTTCTCAGTTGCCGACTATATAGTAGGGACTTACCGATGGCCTGTTTTCGTGTGGGCGATCGGCTAAAATCCAGGATAAATCTTGTTCTTAGCAAAGTCTCGATTAATAAAAATAATGCAACAGTAGACCCGGAATCCAAACCCATACAAAATAAGCCATTCCCAATTCTAAAATCTAAAATCTAAAATCTAAAATGGTATGACTTTCATCTCGCTTCAATATGCGCTGTTTCTGTTAGTTTTGTTCGGGGCTTACTGGTTGGTTCCGCTGCAGTGGTGGCGACTGTTCATCATGTTGGCGGGTAGTTTGATTTTTTACGCTTCGCTGCAAATTTGGTACATTCCTTTGCTGTTAGTCGCTGCTTTGTTTAATTACTGCTTGGGGATGGCGATTGGGGAACCTCTGGATTGGCGGATTGCTAATGAATCTTGGAACCGCCGCCGTTTGTTGCTGCTGTGGATAGGCATCTGCCTGAATGTGTTGCTGCTTCTGGGCTTTAAGTATGTGCCTTTTTTATTGAGTTCGATCGGCACTTTGTTCAATTGGCCTGTAGCTATCGACGGGGCTGACTGGGTGAAAAGTCACGTCATCGCACCCCTGGGATTGAGTTTCTTTTGCTTTGAGTGCATTGCTTATTTGATTGACGTGTACCGAGGCGCGCCTGCTGCTACTTCGCTGCTGCACTTTGCTGCTTACAAGTTGTTTTTTCCCAAACTGATTTCCGGCCCGATTACTCGGTATCACAACTTGATATATCAACTGAAAACCCAACAATTTCCAACGCCCGATCGCATTTCTGAGGGACTTTGGACGATCGCCTTTGGTGCAGTAAAAAAAGGTCTTTTCGCAGATAACTTGGGAATTTATGTCGATTTAAGCTTTACCAATTTACAGCGGGCGGGTAGCGAGGATTTGTGGCTGGCGATTTTGGCTTACGGGCTGCAACTTTATCTCGATTTTAGTGGCTATGTTGACATGGCGCGCGGTACTGCTTTGCTGCTGGGTTGGTATTTGCCACCAAATTTTGATTTTCCTTATTTTAGTGCCAGCATAGCTGATTTTTGGCGACGCTGGCACATGACTTTAGGCGATTGGCTACGCAATTATTTGTATTTTCCTTTGGGCGGTTCGCGAGTCGGTTTGTGGCGCACTTGTCTGAATTTGTCTATTGTCATGTTAATTGCGGGAATTTGGCACGGGGCGGCTTGGGGATTTATTGTGTGGGGGGTTTTACACGGTTTAGCTTTGGCGGTTCACAGGCTGAGTGATGTGCTGTTTAAGCGGTGGCGGATCGAGTTTTTGTGGGAAAATCCGATCGGGATTGCGATCGGTTGGCTGTTGACTCAGGCGATGGTTTTTGGTAGTTGGATATTTTTCCGACTTCCCGATTTAAAGGATTCTGGATGGGCGATTTCGCATTTGTGGGGACACACTGCTGACGTGCAGTTTGCTGAGAAAGTTTATGTAGAAGCTTTGGGTTTAGATAGAGTGAGTTTAGCTTGGATTTTGGCTGCTTTGGCTGTGGCGATGCTGGGGAATTATGCGTTGAGTCGGGGTTTGAAATTAGAGTTAAATTGGCCGATGAAATTGGTGTTAGTGCCGCTTTGTTTGTATGCGGTTTGGGTGTTGGCTCCCGAAGGCGGTTTGCCTTATATTTATTTTGATTTTTAGGGTATTATTTAAGTCGCCTTCTGAACAGGCTTTCCGGTCTGTTCCACAAAGAGTAGATTTTCTTGTGGAACAGGCCGGAAAGCCTGTTCTTGAGAATGGTGCAAGATGTCAGTCGAAGTGATTCCCCGCTACCTATTAGTGTCAACTTAAGCTTTTTGTTCGCCAGTCCTCCCGCTCACCCAATAGTCCGCCAGGGAATGAATTCCCTGTCTCATAGCTAAAGTCCTCTCAAAGAGGACTGAAGAACTCATTAGTCCTCATCGCGAGGAATTTCGCTTTGAGGCTCTTGTTTCAACCGCTGCCGGACTGAGGGTTTAACGTTAAGTTGACATCAATGCCCGCTACCCTACAACTGATAAGAACACCAGTCACTCCAGCTACCTACATAAAGTTTAGCATCGGGAATTCCGGCAATTTCTAAAGACAGTAAATTGACGCAAGCCGTCACCCCGGAACCGCAATAAACAATAATTTCTTCAGCTTTTTCTAATTCTGTCCACCGCTGTTTTTGTTCGGATGCCGATCGCACTTTTCCAGTTTCATCCGTCACCCCTTGCCACGGATAGTTAACCGCACCCGGAATGTGACCTGCAATGGGGTCGATCGGCTCCCGCAAACCTTCATATCTCTCGCTTTCTCGCGAATCAACCAAAATCTTTCCCGGCAAGTCTTTACGCGCTTTTACCGCCTCAATATCTACCGCCAAATCCGGCTGCAATTGAGCAACAAATTTACCCTCGCGGGCGTCTGGCAAAATATTTGTTACCGGATAGCCCGCCGCTTTCCAGCCGCTGAAACCGCCGTCTAACAAAGCGACTTTGCTGTGTCCCATATATCGCAGCAGCCACCACAAGCGAGCTGCAAAAGCCAGTCGCGAATCGTCATAGGCGACGACTAAAGTTTCTGGTGAATTAATGCCGATCGCGCTCAATTTATCAGCTAATTCTTCAATGTTTGGCAGCGGATGTCTACCGCCGTGTTTGCCCACAGCACTCGCGAGATCGCGGTTTAAATCTAAATAGAAAGCTCCGGGAATGTGACTTTCTTGATATTGTTTTTGTCCCAATTCAGGGTCGGCAAGGGAAAAACGACAGTCAATGATTACCACTTGCGGATTGTCGGTATTGGTGGCTAACCATTCAGGAGAAACGATTAAAGTGTTGTCAGTCATAAGTATTCAAATCTATATTTTAACATTTATCGGGAAGGAGCTTTTTTCTCTGGTTCTGCTTTATCGGTACGAGATTTTTTAGAAGTTTGTTTCTCCGAAGCTCTTTTTTCAGAATTGGATTTTTTAGGAGTTGCTTTTTCCGAAGGTGATTTTTCGGCTGGTGCGGGAGTTGGAGTTGGCTGAGGGGGAGTTACTGCTGCTTCTTGAGCGTAAAGCAGATATTTCTGATACTCGATTACTTTTGCTTGAGCTAGTTGATGGTTGGGGCTAGAAACTGGTACTCTTCTCATTAATGAGACGGCTTCTTGCCAACGATCGATAACTGTACTCCAATCTTCCTTGGTTTTTGCCGATCGCCCTAATTCTGCTGCTTTGAGTGCGCTGTTAACGGCTTCTCGAAAAGTATCTGGTGCAGCATCCGGTGCAGTTGCTAAATCTGCTGTTTCACCCGGATTATTCCCCGCAGTTGCTGCTGGCTGGTTCAAAATTTTACCGACAAACGCCACCACGGCGATCGCCAACATACCCGTTACTAGCCCGACTACAATGAAAGTCGATCGCAGTCGGTTCTCAAATGCAGCAAGTTCCGACGGTTTTTCCTCCTCAATATTGTTCTCCATCTCTGTGCGATCGTCCATATTAACCACAGCAGTATTTGGTACAGATTCTCCTCCAAAGCTCTGTGGTTCAAAAGTGCTATTCTCCCAACTAAACTCTTGACTCCAAGCAGCAGCAATCTGACCGCTTTCTCGGCCCTCAACCTTCACTTTGCGAATCGAATCCGGCTGCAAATTCGTCAGCTCGGTGCGAACAAAATCAACTAATGTATTTTCTATGGGTACCTGCTCGGCCTCAAGAATTACATCCAAACAGTCGCCGTCGAGATTAGCGGAGGCTGTGATGCCTTCAGATTGCAACTGGCTGTTGAGCCAAGATGCGATCGCAGTGGCAATATCTCCCTGCTTGGCAAGTTCCTGAAAATTAAGCTCTGTCATAGCTGGACACCTGATAATGCAGAAGGAATGAAAAATTCATAAATAGTTTTTTTAAGTTAAAAACACCCTAACTGAAATTCAATGAATAGTATAATATATCGCGGCAAATCCCAGCCCAAAGATGCAAATTCTCACTCTCGCTCCCCCTGGCATCCCTTGGGGAATGACTTGCATTGCTTGGCTTTAAGCCGAACTCAGGTTTGTAGTGAGGAATGCAAGTCGTCTTGCTCAGCCGCCAAATACTGCTGCTGCAACCAGGTTTTTGATACCGGGCGCGCCAGTCCAGATATTGCCAGCGTCGCCCCTACAACCAGCATCCGGCTGGAAAAATGCTCGATCGCGCGGATTCGAGATTTGAGATTAAAAAATTGTGCGATCGCAGTGCCATCGGCGGACAGCGAGTGATATCATCATTTAGTCAATATTCAATTTTTTATAGCAAATAACTCGATCGCACAATGGTAGCAATAGCAATTTTAGCGGCTGGACGCGGCACGCGCATGAAATCTGACTTGCCTAAAGTTCTACACGAATTAGGCGGTCGATCGCTAGTGGAGCGAGTCCTCCAAAGTTGTCAAGAAATTCAAATTACCAGGCGACTTGTCATCGTCGGTTATCGAGGCGAACTCGTTAAAGAATCCCTGATTCGAGGCCAAGAAATATCAGGGAAAAATCCTCAATCTCCTCCCCTAGAATTTGTCGAACAAACCGAACAATTGGGAACCGGTCATGCCATCCAACAATTGCTGCCTCACTTAGAGGGATTTCAAGGAGACTTGCTGGTCTTAAATGGGGATGTACCTTTGCTGAGGGCAGAAACTATCAAACAATTGATGGCCATTCACAAACAGCACAAAAACTCTGCTACTTTATTGACAGCTAATTTACCGAATCCCCAAGGGTACGGACGAGTATTTACCGACAGTCAAAACTTAGTCCAGCAAATTGTCGAACACCGCGACTGCACACAAGCTCAAAAGCAAAATCACCGAATTAATGCAGGTGTTTACTGCTTTCACTGGCCGGATTTAGAGAAAATTTTGCCAGAATTGAAGGCAGATAATGACCAAAAAGAATATTACCTAACTGATACGGTAAATTTCCTCAGCCCCGTGATGGCGGTGGATGTGGAAGATTATCAAGAAATATTGGGAATTAACGATCGCAAACATTTAGCCACAGCTTGCGATATTTTGCAAACGCGGATAAAGGACAAGTGGATGACGGCGGGAGTGACGCTGCTCGATCCCAACAGCATCACGATCGACGATACCGTAGAGTTGCAGCCGGATGTCGTAATTGAACCGCAAACTCACTTGCGGGGAAATACTTCGATCGCCTCCGGGAGTCGCATCGGCCCCGGCAGTTTGATCGAAAACAGTCAGATTGGGGAAAATGTGACTGTGCTTTATTCAGTGGTTTCTGACAGTATGGTTGCTGAAAATTCGCGAATTGGCCCTTACGCACATTTGCGGGGACACGCAGAAATTGGGGCTAACTGTCGCGTCGGCAATTTTGTAGAATTGAAAAATACTCAAATAGGCGATCGAACTAATGTCGCTCACTTGTCTTATTTAGGCGACGCGACTTTGGGAGAAAAAGTCAACATCGGTGCGGGGACAATTACGGCGAATTATGACGGAAAAAACAAGCACAAAACTCAAATAGGCGATCGGAGTAAAACGGGTTCTAACAGCGTGCTGGTTGCACCGATAACTTTGGGGGAAGATGTTACTGTAGCGGCGGGTTCTGTGGTGACAGAAGATGTGCCGAATGATTGTTTAGTAATGGCTCGTTCCCGGCAAGTTGTCAAACCAGGTTGGAAGTTGAAGGAATGAGAATTAAATAACTTCCACTCTTGAAAGTGGGATGGGCGTCCCGCCCGTCATGAGTGGACGGGCGGGACGCCCATCCCACAATAAAAATTAAAATTGTCAGTTATTTAATTCGCGCTCCGAAAGAACCTAAAAAGTGAACGATTGTTCACTTTTTAGATGATCAGTTTCCACCCAATTGCGAGTTTCGCACTCGATACCAAAGAAACCGGGTTTTTATAACGGAAGCGATCGCACTCTAGGAGAGATTTTGCTAAAAAACCCGGTTTCTGCGTAAGTCTCCAACCTTGAGAAATCGGGTCGATCGCGAGCAGCTATTTTTGGTTATTTTGCTGGTGCAGATAGTTGTTAATCGCTTTGGCGATTTTTGCTTGCTGGTATGGGTTCATAGTGCGGGGTAGGGAGATGCGAGAGCCTCCACAAACTAACAGTCTAACTTCGTACCAAATGTCATGCTCCCGATCTTTTGTTCGCTCGACTTCCACGCCATAAATCTCGCACAGAGAGTATTGAATTAGCTTAGTTCCCAACAAACCCTGCTGTTTAACAGTCAGGGCATTTAAAGTTGTATCAAAGCTATAAATTTCCTTTTTTCCGAAGGCTATTACTGCTATCCCTGCTGTCACAAATATGGCTCCTATCCCTAGAAACCAACTGTCGAGTAGCTTTAATTCCAGCAATCTGCGCTCCGCATTTTTAACAAAAGAATTGATGTCCGAAGCAATAGCGTCTTGGGTTCCCCAATTAGGGGAGTTAGCAGTGAAAGGAACATAGCCAGCATCAGTCCGAAGTACAACTTTGCTGGTGTAGGCCGCTCTGACAACTTTTGCTCCCTGCAAAGAAGCAAGCTGAATTTCTTGAATCTTCGATCCCAGCAAGCTCGATCGCACCAACTGACAATTCCCTTGTGTTCCTTGCACTCTGTGACAATACAGGCTTGCCAAATTGTAATCAAACGCCGCCAATTTCAGTCCAAATACCATTAACAAACAGCTAGGTAGCCAAAAATCAAATACGCCACGAGTCTGAATTTTTAATTCAGTCGCTGTTTGCTCGATTATTTTCATTTATTTTACCCTGAGATTAAACAAAGGATATTAGAGGCCCTATCTTTGCTGGGATGCGCCCTATTGTTAACTTATATGTTATTTGAAGTTTGTCCTATGACCTGAGCCTTTTGATCTTGCTAAGATATTAGCACTAAAATGTCTCGCGCACAATAACTGTAGCGAGTATAGGTGCGGGTGGCTTTGAGATAGCTTTCCGTCATTTCTCCCTGGTGATGGACTTGGGCGATTGCCTACGCGATATAGCAATCCTCGCATCATTTGCATAATTATTGTAGGGGCAATCCCACGCCCGGTTGCCCGATAGATAGGGGGTAGGCACTCTTAGCACTACCCCTACCAATTTATCTGAATATTTAGGATTGCTATAGCTAGGGTTCACTGATTTGTAGGGCAAATACATTGCTAACCGTGCGATTATCCTTAATCGAGATATAGCTGCGAATCAAGTCAGCCATTTTGTATTGTTCTGTTAGTGAATAGCTTCTTAAACAGATGATATCGCCCCCGAACATCCACAAATCAACATAATAACTACGATTTCCCTCGCTATCTCCTATTTCCTCTAATTCCACCGCAGAAATATCGCGAGTTGAGCATTCGGTAACATCATGAAGCCATACACCCCGTCGTTTAATGGTCATTTTGCTAAGAGTTTTATCAAAAATATATGTTTCATCTATCGCCCCGTCCAACAAAGACAGCGAAAACAACAGAAAGATACCTCCACCTATCCAATTTGATACTAAAATAATCTGCAATAATCCCATAACGATAAATGGAGAAATTAATAGCAAACCATCCCAAAAGATGGCTGTTTTAATTATTAATCTATTTGGCGTTTGCTTGATGATTTTCATGATTTAAGGTGAGATTTTTAACAACCCTGTGAATCACTTATCTATTCGCTGTATGCAATTTTTACTGCACCGATTATTATTTGACACTGCTTTGGACGATCGCACTTTTGGTGTTGTAAACAGCCTTGACAGCATAAGCCTCGCCGGGACGTATATGTAAAGCTCTGTTAAAATTGATTAAAGCGGTTTGATAGTCTCCCCGATCGTAGTAAATATAGCCGACTTTCATCAATTGTTTGAAGTCAGAATTTTGAGCAGCAACACGTGCAGAATTAGGATTATTTACAGATGCAGCAGAAGTAGGAGATGGCTCTAAAGCAGGAGATAACTCTTGATTGGGTGATGGAGAAGTGTTGAAACCAGAAGGAAAAGAAGAGGGCGATTGCTCGTTATACCCCTGCTCTACATTAGATCCAGAGCCAGAGATTTTTACAAAATTTTTGCCATAAAATACTGAAGTAGTAATGCCTCCCAATACAAACATCAACAATCCAGCACATTGAATTAAGAAGGTTTTTCTAATTTTTTCATTGCTCCAATTTTTGATATAAAAAACCAATGATGCCAATGGGACAAGCAAGTAAAGCACTCCCCAAATAGTTTCCTCTCCAAAAGCTTGAACTAATCCCCAAAAATAGCCAACAAGACTTAAAACTAAACCTAGGATAAAAAATAAGGCGATCGCAATTCCCGGCATTTTCTATTTCTCCAGTAGATGTATACTTATTTTGACAACTGTAAAAGAGCGGATTTTCAACCTGAAACTCTTTCCCCTGTTTGCTGTGTTAAAAATAGATTAGCGGTGACAACAGTTCGATCGCGCACAGCGAATGTTAGGATTTAGGTTAGGAATTTGACTAGGAACTCGATCGCGACTGCCGCAAATGATACTCTCAACCCTCGATCGACCCGAAGAACCATTTGCACGCGCCAGCAAAGGCTGGGACATCCAAAAGCTTTACACCGACTTGGCAAATGCCAAACAACAATTCGCCCCCCACACCAGAAGAGGGCTGACACCTGTAGAAAAGCGGCACCTCTGCGGCTTGTTGTGCGGCTACAGCCCAGCCGAAATTGCGGTATTTCTCAACAAACAAATCAAAGGTGTAGAAGTTGACTTGTCAAAAACTTTGTACAGATACATAGAATTATTGACAAATCGGCCCCGAAATGCTCTTAAAAATTGGAGAGATGCGATCGACTGGCTGGAAATAGCCGGATATAAAACGCAGCCAAAAACCTCAACCGGCGCCATATTAAAAGCTACTCTCCACCATTCAGACAGGATTTTGTCTGCAGCTATCAGTCCCGACGGACAATTCCTCGCAACGGGATCAGAGGATAGTACAGTGAAAATTTGGAGTTTGCACAGCGGGGAACTGCAGCAGACAATTTTCGGACATTCAACAGCCGTATTGCTAGTGGCTTTCAGTCCCGCCAGCAAAACGCTGCTGACACGATCGCGCGCGGGTACAGTCAAACTCTGGAACCTGCAAAACGGCCAACTGCTGAAGCGTTTGGCAGAGGTACACCGCCACGAATCCGTCGCCGTAAGCCCCGACTGGCAAATTTTGGCGATCGGCACCACCCGCAGCACTGTCAAGCTTCAGCACCTCAACAGCGGCCAACTGCTGCAAGTTTTGGCAGGCTATCAAGGGGATGACATAAGTGCGATCGCCCTGAGTCCCAACGGAAAAATGCTAGTAGCCAGCGGCCTCAATGCAGCCAGCGGTTTCTGTCGCGCCACAGTCACTTTGTGGGAATTGCCGGGAGGCGAAGTGAGACGAACATTTGGCAGCGAAAATTATGTAGCGATTTCTTCCGATAGCCAAATTCTTGTCAATCATGGTGGCCAAACTATCAAACTCTGGAATTTGCAAACAGGCGAATTATTGCATTCGCTGCAAACAGCAATTCGCATCACTTCCGCCGCCGCAATTAGCCCCGACGGGAAATACTTTGCAGTGGGGTGTTTTGACGGTACTGTTAGACTTTGGAATTTTCGCGGCGAATTGCTGCACACTTTAGATGGACATTCTAGCCCTGTGTCTGCGGTGGCGATCGGGCTTTTGGGCGAAACTCTCGTCAGTGGCGGAGAGAATGGTACTGTTAAACTTTGGCAACTGCGGATTGAAGATTAGAGAGGTGACGGGCCATGATTAAATTATTGGAGTATAATTGATTTAAGGTTTTTGAGAGGGGCCCAGACAATGAATGTTACCCTAACACCAGAACAGGAAAAATACGTGCTCTCGCAATTAAAAGGTGGCAACTATGACAGCGTTCAGGAATTAATTAGCGAAGCATTGCAACTGCTAGAAGAAAGAAATCGTCCACTGAAACAGCAGCGTCTGGCAGAACTCAGACAAAAAATTGCTAGCGGCACTGAGCAAATTGCTCAAGGAAAAGTGACTGATGGTGAAGTAGTTTTTGCCAGATTGCAGGAAAAAATTCGCTCAATTTCTGAGTCTGGATTATGAGCAGCTATTCTTTCTCAGATGATGCAATTCAAGATTTAGATGACATTTGCTCCTTCTATTGCTGGTAATAATTACAGTTCGGCCAGTAAGCTTTTTGATAGGATTCGAGAACGATGTAAAGTCACGGCGGATTTTCCTAATATGGGTAAAAATTATAGCCAGCTATCTCCCAGCTTGCGAGGATTTATTGTCGATGATTACATCGTTTTTTATTACCCCTGAGAAGATGGAATTGATGTAGTTCGCGTAGTGAATGGATACCGCGACTTGGAATCTCTTTTTTCAGATTCGGATGAAGGATAGGACGAGCGCATTTTCAGAACTCATTGCATAAAATGTCGCCATATTGCTAGAAGTGAGAAAGGAATGAGTAAAACTAAGGATCGCGAATTAAATAACTTACAATTTTAATTGTTATTGTGGGACGCCCATCCCACAAACTTGTGGAAGTTATTTAATTCTCATTCCTAACGCAGATCGAACTCCCCGACTTCTTGGAGAAGTCGAGGATCGGAATCACCGATTAAGAACCATTTTTAAGCAATGAAAATCAGCGTTCCCTTGCTCATTTCCAAAGTATCGCCCATTTGCATACCATTGTGAAAAGCACCCAAAATCACCTCGCTAGTTTTGCCGAAAGCGATCGCCCCGCTAGCATCAATTCCAATTGCGCCAAAATCCCGTTGACGTTCGTCAGCTTCAGCAAAAGAACGCTCAAAAGCAGCTTTCAAACTCAAACCATCCGTTACCCGAATTACAATTCGCGCGGCCAAACACTCGTCCATAATGTGCTCGCCAATCCCCGTACAGCTTACCGCCGCACTCCCTGCCGCGTAATTTCCCGCCGGCATCGCCGAGTCACTAACCCGCCCAATCCGCTCAAAACCCTTGCCACCAGTCGAAGTCCCAGCAGCCAAGCGTCCATGCACATCCAAAGCTACGACTCCGATCGTACCCACACCGGCCGGTTCGGCAACCACGTCAGCCATTGCTTTGCTAAAATTGCCTTGGCGTTCCTGCATCCACTCGTGCAAACGCAAATCCGTCATCGGATCGTAAATCGGCAAGTGAAGTTCTCGCAGCAATTCTGCCGAACCAAAATCAGAGAGAACCCGATCGTCCGAAGTCTGCAAAAATTTAGCAAGTTCGATCGGATTTTGAACGCGAGAAACATTTATCGCCCCGCTGAAACGCTGCATCAAACCGTCCATCAGCGAAGCACTCATCCGAATTTGACCGTCCGACTGCACCACAGAACCAGTACCGGCATTGAATCGCGGGTCATCTTCCAACAATTGGCACCCCCGCACCACTGCATCTACGGCACTTGCACCGTCTTTCAGCAGCGGATAAACTTCCTCCAAAACATCGTAAAGCGATTTCCGCACCGCCTCAATTCCGCCTTTACTGTGTAGAGAACTGCCGGCACCGCCGTGAATAACTAGCTTTGGTTGCACTTGTTGCGATGCCATAATTTATAACCTAATAACCTAAAATTTTTCCTTTGCAATCTTAGCTTTGTTCGAGCAACTTGCCCTAACTTCTTAATCTTGAGCCGCCAAACGGCGGCGACGACATCGTTCGGAGCAGTATTTGACCTCATCCCAGCAGTCGGCCCATTTTTTGCGCCAAGTAAAAGGTCGATCGCATACCGGGCACATTTTTGTCGGTAAATCAGATTTCGATCGTTGCTTAGCCATGCTAATTTTGACAATAGATTAACTAATTCCCATCTTGTACCATTTTTATGAACAGGCAAGATGCCTGTTCCACAAGAGTTAAATTTGATTGTGGAACAGGCATCTTGCCTGTTGCTAAGGAAACAACCTAATTTCTACCAAACACCTCCCCAAATAAAAATGCTCGAAACGGCCGACGCCAACATCCGAATAGTTTTAGTCGAACCGGCAGGCCCATTGAATGTCGGTTCTGTTGCCCGCGTCATGAAAAATATGGGTTTGCACCAATTAGTTTTGGTAAATCCCCAATGCGATCATTTAGGGGAAGAAGCCCGACTGATGGCAGTTCGCGCCGCCGACATATTGGAAACGGCGAAAGTAGTCGAGAGTTTGCCCGCTGCTTTGGTTGGGTGTGTCAGAGCGATCGCAACTACAGGGGATGATAGTCGATCGTTGCCAACACAACTAGAAGAACCCGCAGAGGCCTTGCCTTGGCTCCTAGAAGCCCCCAGCGCCCTCATTTTCGGCCGAGAAGACTGCGGCTTGACCAATGCCGAATTAAACCGCGCTCAACGCCTGATCCGCATTCCCAGCAGCGATGCCTACACATCTCTAAATCTCGCCCAAGCCGTCGCTATCTGCTGTTACGAACTATACCGGGAAGAAGGAAGAAGGAAGAAGGAAGAAGGAAGAGGGAAGAGGGAAGAAGGAACAGGGAAGGAAGAAGAAGATGCCTCGTTCCCCGGCTCAGCCGGGGAACGCATATCCAGAGGCTCTGCCTCTTCAATACCCCATGCCACAGATAATTTATCAACTTGTTACCAAGAACAACTTGCCACCCGCCAGACAGAAAATCTCTCAATTCCCCTCGCCAGTGCTCCCTTGGAAAATTTAGAGGGATATTACCAGCAACTAGAAACGCTTTTACTCAAAATAGGATATTTGCAGCAGCACACAGCAGCAAGCCGGATGGAAAAATTTCGGCGTTTGTACAACAGGGCTTATCCGACAGTGGATGAAGTCGCCATGCTGCGGGGCGTCCTCCGCCAAACAGAATGGGCAATCAAAAGTTACCCACGAGAGGCAAATTCTGATACTCTGGATGGGGCGTTGCCGGAAAATCCAACAGATAGCTAGGAGAACTTTCCTGTACCCACTTGTCACCTTCAAAACAGGGTTTCTTGACTAAAAACCTAAGCTTTGCGATAATTTGCGGGCAATAAACCCGGTTGCTGATACCATGCAGCGTCTGGGGTAAATCTAAAATCTAAAATCTAAAATCTAAAATTGATTGGCTGACAAGCGGAAAAATCTTAAACTTGAACTTTACATTAGTGATGAAGGAGTAAGACGTGGCAGAGCGGTTTCCCAAAGGATCGATATTATCGGTGATATCCTCGTCGATATCCTCTCCCAACTCCGGCTCAAAGCAGCCTAAGTCCGGCAAAGCAAGTCAGTCTGGCAACTCGGGCCGCCGCCGCCCTCCCCAACCGCAAAACGGCAATCCAGAAATTCGATCGCCCGAACCTGCAACTTTGCCACCGCAACAGGGCCGGGGCAGCAGAATTGGAGCCAATTCTCCCACATCTTCGGAAGAATTTACTACACAAGACTTTTTATCCGATCCTCGATCGGCAATTAACCCCAGAAAACCCAGAACCAGCAAAACTCCGCAGTCGAAGACTCGCCAACCACGCAAAAAAGGCCTCGCTGCTGTCGATATGTTCCAGTTTCCAGATCCGACTCTGGAGCGGGAAAATGTGAGTTCGATCGCCAGCAATCCCAACACCCAGATCCCAACAGCCACTCCCCCTACCACCCGTGGAAGTCGTCCCACTTCGCCCCCAGTTCGCATTCCAGACACGGTAATCCCCCCAGATGTCAAAAAACCCCCCGTGCCTAAACCGCGTCCGCAAGCGAGCCAGAAACCGGGCAAACGCTCTGCACCTCGGAGCGTGCCGCCGTTGGTGTATGCTACTCGCTTGCTGATTCTGGGAGTTGGGATAGCGGTAATTTGCGGTACGCTGCTGTCGGTGGTAAATGCTGTGAGTCGAGCATCGACTGTAGCGACAGAAGAACAAACCACCACAGGGCAGAACAACCCAGCCGATAGCGCATCTGCGGCACCAGCAGCCCCAGAAGTGCTGCAACTGAATCAAGAATTAGCGGCTTTGAAAACCAAAGTTCAAGTTTTAGCAACAGAAAATCCTAGTTTAACAGCCGGAATATTTCTAGTCGATTTAGATACTGGAAGCTACCTAAATTTTAATGGCGATACTGCTTTTGCTTCAGCTAGCACAATTAAAGTACCAATTTTAGTAGCTTTTTTCCAAGCAGTAGATGAGGGCAAAGTGCAGTTAGATCAGGTGCTGACGCTGAAGTCCGAACACATTGTCGGCGGTTCTGGGGATATGCAAGACGAGTCTCCGGGTAAGAAGTATTCGGCTTTGGAAGTTGCCCAAAAGATGATTGTTGTCAGTGACAATACGGCGACAAATATGATGATTGAGTTGTTGGGAGGTGCTGAGGTTTTGAATCAGCATTTTGCAAATTGGGGTTTGAGTACCACGGTTCTGCGTAATAATTTGCCAGATTTGGAGGGTACTAATACTACCAGTCCGAAGGATTTGATTAATATCATCGCCCAGATCGATCGGGGTAATTTGGTATCGGTGAAATCGCGCGATCGTATTTTGCAAATCATGCGACAAACTAGAAATGATTCTTTGCTGCCGAAAGGTTTAGGCGAAGGTTCAATTATTGCTCACAAAACCGGCAACATTGATACAATTCTTGCGGATGCCGGTATGGTGGATTTGCCGAACGGTAAGCGTTATTTGGTGGCGGTGATGGTGAAGCATTCGCCGGAAACAGAGAAGCCAGCTCAAACATTGATTCGGGAGATTTCTCGGATGAGTTACCGCTATTTGTACGGTGGGGAAACGCCAGCCGATTCAAAAGTTAAAATTAAAAATTGAAAATTCAACCGGGTTTTTTCCGGCTATTGTTGTAGACTTTATCAAACTATAAACCAGTTGGTATTATGAAACTAAACATTCGACTTGCTTGTCTAGTAGCGCTCTCAATTTTAGCTGTGGGAGTCTTCCCTACCTTGAGTAATGCTAATCCTGCTCCTGAATCTGAGACGGACGGCGTGAGAGCGATCAACAATAATATCGAACTCAATCGGGCGAAAAACTTAGCCCGTCAAGCAGCAGAAAGGGCTAATGGGGGTTTAGGCAACTATCGAGCTGAAGCTTCTATGCACGGTATTTCTAGGGAATCGCCGTTTGTAGACAATGGCGATGGAACTTGGACTTTTACTTTTAAGGGTTCCAAGCCTGGTTCGTCTGTCTTTACTGTAGAAACGGTTGTTACGGTTTCTCAAGATGGAAGGGTGAGAGTCGATTACAACGGGCAAATTCGCGAGTTATCTCCATTGTGAATAACTGTGGAAATATCGGGCTATGCAGTTTCAATCCTCGATCGGGATTTAAGCTAACGGCATTTTTTCCCTTTGTTACAATCAAGGGAATTCCCCTCCTCACATCAGCACTAATGCAAATTATCCTAGAAGTTCCCGATATCCTCGGCGAAAAACTGCAACAATTGGGCGATCGTCTCCCGGAAGCCCTGGATCGCGCACTTCGGGAACTCGCCCCCGCAGAAACCATTCCCTACCAAGACGATCGCCAAATAGTGGAACTGCTAGCCAGTCAACCCAGCCCAGAAGAAATCCTCGCAATCCGCCCCACACCTGCGTTGCAAGCCCGCATGAGCGAACTGCTCGATCGCAATAAATCCGGCACTATTTCGGCCAGAGAGGAAGTCGAACTCGATCGCTATTTGCTGTTAGAACATTGGGTGCGTTTAGCCAAAGCTCACGCCTACAAACGCTTACAGACAGAAGCATGAGTTATGTACCAGCCACTGTGCGTCGCGTCGTCACCCAACGCGCCGGAGACCAATGCGAGTATTGTCGATTTCCCCAAACGGCTTCACTCTTTGCCTTTGAAATGGAACACATCATTGCTGAAAAACATGATGGGGTCACCGTCGTGGAAAACCTAGCGTTATCCTGTCCTTGCTGCAACCGTTTCAAAGGAACTGACCTAGGTTCTATCGACCCTGAGACTGGACAGCTAACTCCCTTTTTTAATCCCCGTCTCCAGGAATGGTCAGACCATTTTCGGCTAGAAGGAGGAGCAATCGTCCCACGGACACCAGAAGGGCGCGTAACCGCTAAAATTCTGCAATTTAACCTCCTAGAACGCATCCTCGAACGCGAGCAACTTATCAGTATTGGGGAATATCCAGCACCCAGCCCACAAACCACATAAACAGTAGGTGATTATAAAATCAACCCAACGATGCAGATTGTAGCAATAATTTAGATAAGTGGTATTACAAAACAAATGAATAATTTTAATTGTGAAAAAACCGTCTAACTGGAATAGTCTTATAGACTCATTGGGTGATTGTAATTCCCCGTATGCTTATATAGTAGCTTATTATCTTTCAAGATTTGATAGAGATGCTTATCAGAAATTGGGATTTGGTAATATGACTGATACCCATGAAAAAATAGGCTCTCTACTTGGAATTTCCGCTAATACAATCAAAAATTTGAGAGATGCCTTTGATCCTTATCATGAAAATAGGCGTAAAGGCTGGTGGCAGAGAGAGTTATGGCGTTGTGAGAAAGAAATTTATGAAGGATTTCAAGAATATTCTGAAGAAGAACTCTATGTTTTAGTTTGCAAAATTTTAACCACACCCAAGCTTGATTTTGAACAGCTTTTCGATTCTTTTAGTGTCTCAGATGATACGCTAATATTTCCTGATGAAGTCGGAGAAGTAGAGGAAACTCAAACTTTTAAAGAAGGTTCTATTCGTCAAATACAAGTTAATGCTTATGAACGAAATAATCCAGCTCGCAAAAAATGTATTGAATATTATGGGCTAAATTGTTATGTTTGCAAGTTTAACTTTGAAAAAGTTTTTGGAGAAATAGGTAAAGGTTTTATTCATGTTCACCATATAATACCTTTAGCTGAAATTAATCAAGAATATGAAGTTAATCCTATTCAAGATTTACGTCCACTATGTCCTAACTGTCATGCAATGATTCATAGGAAATATCCTCCATTTACTATTGAAGAAATTAAAGATTTACTTAGTAAAAACTGACTTCGTAGATAGATGTCCAAGATATTTTATGATACCATTTAGGCTCAAACCCTTGCCGCACCAGGCATACAGCCGAAAGATTTGACAATTCCCGCATCCAGGATAACCGCCACGTGATTCATCCGTCCAGAAATAAAAAACCTGTATCCGATCAACCAGCCCCCGAATTTATCCGTGGGGTCAATGCTTCAATCTAAAATCTAAAATCTAAAATCTAAAATCGATTGACCCCTCAAAAAAACACCTACCGATTCACGGAAATTCCAGGAACCGGAAAGCGATTAAACACTCGCGACTGCTAACTGTTCTGCCGCCTCTTTCTCGTTCATCTCGTCGAGTTTTTGCCAAACTTGCTGCATCAATTCATCCAATCCAAGTCTACTAACGGCGGAAATCAACAAAACAGGAGCGCCGCTAATTTCTTTAAGTCGGCTGATTAAATTACCGATTTCTTCGCTTTCGAGGTCGATCGCATCTACTTTATTAAAAGCCAAAATCTGCGGTTTATCGGCTAAACCACGTCTGTAAGCCTTCAATTCTTCCTGAATTGTGACATAATTGGCGATCGGATCTTCATCCGTAATATCGATCAAATGCAGCAACAACCGAGTCCGTTCGATGTGCCGCAAAAACTCGTAACCCAAACCAGCACCTTCGTGAGCCCCCTCAATTAATCCCGGAATATCAGCAAAAACAGTACCGTCGCCGCTGGGTTTTCTGACTACGCCCAAATTCGGGACTAAAGTTGTAAACGGATAATCTGCTATCTTGGGGCGGGCCGCAGATAAAGCTGAAATTAAGGTGGATTTGCCAGCATTGGGCATCCCCAGAATTCCCACTTCAGCTAATAGCTTCAATTCCAAACGCAAAAATTTGTGTTCTCCTTCTTTTCCCGGCATCGCATAATCTGGAGCACGGTTAGAATTGGTCAGAAAACACTTGTTTCCCAAACCGCCTTTGCCACCTTTGGCTACGCAAAAAGTCTGTCCGGGCGTTACTAAATCTGCTAAGATTGCCTGAGTTTCCGCGTCGTAAACTACTGTACCGCAGGGAACTTCGATCGTGCGATCGTCCCCACCTGCACCAGTCATATTTTTCGGCGCGCCCCGCTTCCCGTCATCGGCTTTAAAAATCCGGTTGTACTGAAAATCTAGCAGCGTTTGCAGGCTTTCCACCGCCACCATATACACGGAACCGCCTTTGCCGCCTGTCCCGCCACTGGGCCCGCCCGCCGGTACATACTTTTCTCTGCGAAAAGCTACCATACCGTCGCCACCTTTGCCGGCTGCGACTTGAATATCTGCTCGATCGATAAATTGCATAATTTAGTCAGTTGTCAGTTGTCAGTTGTCAGTTGTCATATCATGTCCAATCGAGCGATTAAGAGGGCGGGTTTTTGAGATTGTCAATTATTGGCAAATATTTTTCGTGAACCCGCCCCTACCTTATTAGGGGTAATCGACCGGACATGATATCACTTGTCATTGGTCAATTGTCAATTGTTAGTTGTGATTAGTCATTAGTTATTATACCAGATGCAAGTACAATATTCCCCTTTTCCTATAGTCCGCGTCGGCGGACGACAGCCAAGTTTAGTCGCGATTTACAGTTGCCGGAAAATTATAATTTTACCAATTTTTAAAAGTAGTTCAGAACCAGAGATTGTACGTGAGCATTTGTAGGGAAACGGCAATGCCGTGTCCGGCTCCTAAATTGGCGATTTTTAATAATTTGTATAAGCTTGAGGATTGTACCAAAACTGGGGTTGAATTAGTATTATCAAAGCAGATTTGATATTAGCAGGACTCACGCACAAAAACTGCATAAACCCGGTTTTTCTACTGGGGCGGATGGGTGTAATGATGTTTTTTCGTAGAAAAACCAGGTTTTTGCGTTCAGGACTAATTAGTAGTCATTGGTTAATAGTTACAGTCATTAATCCAAGATTTTACCAGAATGGCTAATGGCTAATGACTAATGACTACTAACAATAGGACGATACATCTTCCTTACATTCATCTGCCAAATAGCAGAGAGCTCGAAAGCGCATCCCGACTAACTGTTCGTAAAGCGGGTTAATCTGGCACATCGCCGGAATGTGGACGATTTTGCGACCAAATAACACGACATCTCGCTCAAACGGACACTGGGGCGGAATAATTTTACAGACAAAGTGTGCCACTTTGGGGTCGTGAATTTCCCAGCCGTCAAGCCAGTCTTTGACGGGTTGCAGGACATCTTTGTGGTGAGGTTTAGGTAGCCGAGATGAAAGGGGTGTTCCGGCGACGGGGGCGACATTGGCATCAAAGACTATTTGGCTGCTGGGCCCCTGCGGATCATCGCACTTGCTGTCTTCGATGGTGTGTCGCAGAGCTTCCAGCGCCTCTACATTGTGCCCCAAAGCTGTGCAAAACTTAGAGATTACCTCGTCTTCGCTGAGCGAGTAGGTACCGTCTGCCAAAGCTACCATGACTGCTGTCCTCAAAAAATCCTCGCCTTTGGCGGTGTCTTTCCCTAACACAGCGGCTAATTCCTCTGGGGCAATAGGTTCAAAACCCTCCTCAAAAGATACCGGGTGTAGTTCATCCTGAGTTAGATTTGCAATCATTTTTTGCTCGTCTTCGTCAAAGTTGCCGTCTGCCCAAGCAATTGTCAGCAATCCCCGCAGCCAAGCAGTAATCTCTTCATTGGTGCAGGAAGATTTAGCGTTACTCATTAGCATTTCCACTTGGATGTACCAGTCAATTTGTTCGTTTACAGCGGACTCAATATTCCCCTCCCAATAATTTTTACTGGTTTTGTGGTCGATCGACGATCTATTTGTGGAAGGTTTGTGGCCGAAGATTGCTCCAAACGCTTGTAGTGGATGTGTTAAAAGCATATTTGTTTCTGTGCAGCATCTCTGACTAGCGAGCTAATCTTTTGGCTAATCCTATTCCCTAAAAAGTCATCTATCGGGAGGAATAGGTTGGTTGAATTCATCTTAACTTTAGTTGCACCCATTGAGATGGGGATCGACTTTTATTCCAGCCGGATTGCCATTAGCAACCCAATTTTTCGCCAAAAATAAAAGGTTGGCAAGCGCGGGATCTAATCAGACACTGGGTTTCTTACCCAGGGGCGATCGAACTTCGCTCTCTTTACATTTTAATATATATTTTTGTGAATTTTTCTGTACTGGCAGCACAATATTAACAGCGAGCAGGGTTTAAGCTGTTGAAATAAAAATATATGAGAAAAAATTGACCGCCGAGCAAAGCTTTTGATTGCTGTGTCCGTCTATAAATGACCGATTTTTTTTAACTTCGGCGGCACAAAATCCAGCGCAATTCCATTGGCGGGCGTGCGTTTGCCATCGGGAAGACATCTCGACCCGTGGCCCAACTGGGAAACCAGGGCGTCGGGGGCCAGGCTGCTTCCGGCAGGTGGTGGCGTTCATATTCAAACACCAATTCGTCGGATATTTGGACTAAGGGCAACCCTTCCATTGCAGTGGCGAGTTCTTGGGGCGTAAATAAAGTAGACCAGGAGAGTTGGGCAACTTGTCGCACGAGGGCATCAGGCTGGTAGTCACCGACGGTTAAAAACGTGCTGAACAGCAACAGACCTCCGGGAGACAGGGAATCGCACATTTTAGCGAGGAAAAGCCGTACTTGATCGCTGTCTCGAAAATGTGAGATGACTTCGGCGGCAACTGCCAACTGGTAGCGGGCCGGTTTCATCCGCATTAAGGGGTCGAGCACATCGCCTTCAGTCACTGTCACGGGAAGGTTTTCGGCTGTTACTGCTGCTTTCAATTGTTCTGCAAAAGCTGGGGCTAGTTCGATCGCATCTACAGAATAGCCCAATCTCGCCAGGGGCAAGGTATTGCGGCCGGTACCAGCCCCCACGTCCAAAATCCGCACTCGATCGGGCGTGCCCAATTTAGCAGCCGTTGCCATCAATTTTGCATCTGGATGAGAACCGAAAAGCGGAGGTTCTCTGGTGTCTACCCAGCTTTTGTACTGTTCTCCAACACTTGAGGTAGTAACAATCACTTTGCAGGCTAAACCGGTTTGCGGCGGCTGCACTGATTCGTATTGCAGGATCAGCATCGATGCTGTGGAGGTGCGGTAGCCTTGTTCTAACTTGGTGGCTAAAAGCTTGCTGAGTTCGTCTCTGCGGTCTTCGGGCAGGGGTCTGTCGAGAGTGCTAAATAGCTTTTCTATCGACTTGAGATAGTGGCTTAGCATTCCCGGTACGCAGGGGAAAATTAATTCTCCGCGAGCGTTTATGCGAGTATTAATTTTGTATAGGATAGCTTGCTGGAGAATGTCGGGATTTACTACCAGCGGTAGCTGTTCGGTCTGGTTGATTGTACTTTCGGCGCCCATAAATTCCGCGAAGAGGTGATTAGCTGTTAGTTGTTAGCTGTTAGTTGTTAGCTGTTAGTTATTAGTTATTTGTTATAACTCACATTTTGCACCCTTTTCAATAACAGGCAAGATGCCTGTTCCACAAAGAGTAGATTTTCTTCTTGTGGAACGGGCATCTTGC
>NZ_JAUBOR010000010.1:33694-45142 GCF_036700305.1 Microcoleus sp. Z1_A1 | reverse complement strand
TTTTCAATAACAGGCAAGATGCCTGTTCCACAAAGAGGGAATTTTCTTGTGGAACGGGCATCTTGCCCGTTCATAAAGCTTATTGACAATGGTACATTTCAGTTATAACTCACATCTTGCACCCTTTTCAATAACAGGCAAGATGCCTGTTCCACAAAGAGTAGATTTTCTTCTTGTGGAACGGGCATCTTGCCCGTTCATAAAGCTTATTGACAATGGTACATTTCAGTTATAACTCACATTTTGCACCCTTTTCAATAACAGGCAAGATGCCTGTTCCACAAAGAGGGAATTTTCTTGTGGAACGGGCATCTTGCCCGTTCATAAAAATCTATAAGCAGCGCGTCAAACCACTTTTCGCTTAAGTATTAATTATCAAAACAACGCCGATTTTAGAGCTTTATTTTCAATAAATCTCGAATCGACCAAGCCCACAACCAGAGTAGGTATGAAAATCGGATTTAATATCAATATAAGCTGTAGCGAATTCAAATTTTATGTTTCACGGCGAGGTGGAAAAAGCGTCAAATCCTCTCGCCTTCTCCCCTCTCTCCTTCCCCTCGTTAGCCATAACAGGCAATGTATATGGGTAGCAACTAAAAGCGGGGCTTAGTTGCTGCCGGTAAAAGTCACTAGGGGGAACTTTGACTGAGCTTCAGTCATCGGGCGCCGTCTGCCTTCCTCTTGCCAGTAGTTGATTACTTCTGTGGCTTGGTTGAGGATTTCGACGCGATCGTTATCAGCAATCCAGTGTTTGGCTTCGAGTTCGTTTTTGAGGTCTTCCCACGCATCTTTGCGTGGCCAGAAAAAGTAGGATGTCAGCGGGCTAGTTCCTTTGCCGACAACTTGGTCAACGGCGAGGGCAACATTCTCTTCTAGCCAGAGAACTTTTAAGATGAACTTGGACAAGCAAACCTCCAGGGTTCCGATCGAACTTGTTAAAAATTTCTACAATCGCTAAGCGTAGCACACTCTGTTCGATAATTGGTCATCGGCCATAAAAAGTTTTGTGGCGCGACTGCTTTTAGCGCCACTCAGGGGCTGGAAACCGATAAAATTTGGGTTCTCACCCGCCCTAGGTACAAGGATGGTTAAATTGTGAACAGAGTTATTGTAGTTTTTGACATTGATGGTGTGGTGCGGGATGTGTCGGGTTCCTATCGGCGGGCGATCGCGGATGCGGTGGAACATTTCACGGCGGGTGCTTTTCGCCCGAATTCTCTCGATATCGACTCTCTGAAGTCTGAGGGAGTGTGGAATAATGACTGGCAGGCGTCTTTCGAGTTAGTTTGCCGTTATTTTGAGGGAATTGGGCGATCGAGAAACCAACTCGCTCTCAACTATGACGAATTAGTGGCTTTTTTCCAAAGTCGCTATCGCGGGCCCGATGAGAAAAATTGGACTGGTTACATTTGCGACGAACCGCTGCTGTTAAGTCCGGCTTACCTGGAAAGTTTAACGGTTGGGGGCATTGTTTGGGGCTTTTTTAGCGGGGCGATGCGGGATGAAGCTGCTTATGTTTTGTCAGGGAAACTGAGTTTAAATTCCCCGGTGTTGGTGGCGATGGAAGATGCACCGGGAAAACCCGATCCGGCTGGACTTTTCGCGGCAATTGAACAGTTGGAAACTCTGCATGGTTTAGCAAAAAATTTGCCCGTGATTTACGCGGGAGATACTGTTGCGGATATTTACACGGTTGTGAAGGCGCGGGAAGTGCAACCAAATCGGGTTTGGCTGGGGGCTGGAATTTTGCCACCTCATGTTTTGGATGATGCTGTGCGCTGCGAGGCTTATGCTGCTGGGCTGGAAAATGCGGGTGCAGCAGCGGTTTTCAGGAATGTCGAGGAGTTGACGGCTGCGCGGATTTGGGAATTAGTTCAGTAGGCCAGTCAGTCTGTAGGCTACGCATTCCGCACCTTATTTTTTTGATAAACAATGTCTGTAGGGTGCAGCGAACCGGATATTATTGACAAACAAAGGTAATTTTGTTAAATAATTTTGCACCTTATCCTATTGACAAGTAAATGTAGTTTTGTTACATTTGTTTGTCAATTTTTGCATCTTTGAGTTGACAATATCTGCGGCGGCGGCTTAGTACAGAGTAGAGGTTAAGCTCTAGGAGAGTGCCACTATGTTAGTTTCGCGATCGACTGATAAACAACCTACGCTGGAAGAAACTCGGCAACTAGAAAAGCTCCAAGCCCAAATCGAGCGAGCTGTTGCTAACGGCAAGATATCTAAGCAAGAAATGGAAGACATCAGAAGAGCGATTTGTGCTGACGGAAAAGTTACTGTTGAAGAACTGGAACTGTACAGAATATTGGTGACAGATAGGATTGTTGCTGGAGAAGTAGAATACGATTTTTGAGAAGAGAATTCAACGGAGGGAACGGATTTTAGGGATGAATATTGAGGAAATAAGAAACCAGGAAGAAGAGTTTTAATGGTTCTTCAATAGTTTATTTACTGCTCTAAGCTGTGGAGCATTTAAACCAGTAACGAGGCTAGTAGGGTGCGTCAGCTAGAACCCTTACGCTGAAACGGAAAACCTTAGATGCTGACGCACCTTACGCAAGCCCTTTAAATGCCGAACAGCTTAGCAATCCTAAATGATTATACTCGTTACCAGGAAGAGCCTGGTAACGCAGACCCGGAGGAAGAGCCTCCCTAGTCTGGGCCGAGGCAGAGCCTCGCTTACATCGGTTCCCAGGCAGAGCTTGGGAACCAGTTAAATGGTTCTTCAAGAGTTTATTTACTGCTAGCTTAGGATGAAATTTGGCAATTTTTTGGAGCATCCCTTTTAGGAATTATACGCCACAATTATGGGATGCTCACAATTTTTCATTGGCGTTTTGAGATTATTTCAAGTGCAAGAATTTGTCTAATGCACTGACTGCAAGTGGTGGCCAGCGGCGGGTATTGGCAACCCAATCGAGGTCTTTGTAGCGGGAGTCGAGGCCGATGGCTGCTACCCAATTGCTCTCAGCTTCGCCGCGATTTCCAGCTTCCCAAAGACAGGCGCTGAGGGCGGCTCTCATGTCGGCAAATTGGGGGTATCTGCGGACGATGTTTTTCATGTTGCGAATTGCTTCTTTGGTTTGCCCGTTTTGATAAAGTGCCAGGGCGTGGTTGGCGCGGGCAAAGGCGTATTCGGGGGCTAGTTCAAAGGCTTTGCTGTAGTCGGCAATTGCTTGTTCCCATTGTCCTAAACCTGCTTCGGCGTTGCCTCGGTTGTTATAGGCGGCTGGATCTTGGGAGTCTAATTCTAGTACATGATTGTAGTCGGCGATCGCCTCTTCCCAGCGTCCTAAACCCTCTAAGGCGGTGCCGCGGTTTAGGTAGGGATCGGGGGCGTCGGGTGCTAGTTCGATCGCTCTTTCGTAGTCGGTAATAGCGGCTTGTAGTTTGTTTTGGCTGACTCTAGAATTGCCTCGGTTGCTCCAAGCTGCCGCTTGTGAGGGAAATTTTTCAATGATTTGAGTCCAAAAAGTTTCAGCGGCGGGAAATTTGCCTTCATTTGTAGCTTCAAAAGCTTTTTGAACGAGTTCTCCCAATTCCTGTTGGGGATCGGCGATATCTGTTGGTTGTACTTGTGCGGCAACGGGGGCGATATTTCCCAACCATACTAATCCGGTTACAATTAATACTGTAAAAAATGTGAAAACTGAGCGAATCATCGTTGTTGGTCGTTTAAACTTTACTAAACATATTATTAACCGAATTGGCGGGCGTTGGTTAGAAGATGTTTGAAAAGTCTGGGCGACTTAAGTCGCAGCTACAGGGACAAAACCTGCCTCCGCAGGTTCTGGATTTTGTTTCGTCGGGATAGGCGGACTTTGGTTGGGTAGTTGCGGGTTTAACTGATATCATGTCCGATCGATTGACCATAATATCCCGGCCGGCGCGGGTTTTTGAGATTGTCAATTATTGGCAGATATTGGCAGGTTTACCCGCCCCTTGCAAGCTCCAAGTAGCGCCTGAGCAGTCCATCAAAATTGATGCAACCCTTCAGGCGTTCGCGAGCTGACGGGGTGACAACCTCGTCAAAATCCCTACCTGTTGCGGATTTCGGCAAGTTGCGGTAAAAAAGATGAGGTAATTTTTGTCAACAAGCCCCATCTGTTAAATATGTTTCCTCAATTTTACCACATCCACCTGCAACACCAACTAAAAACGGACGTATACGTGACGCTTAAAATCTTGGTATATCTTTGGCAATGCCACAAACAAGTTAGTATTGAGTTGCTGGCTTCTTTGATGCCTTATCCCATTTTATTTGAGAGTCGTCCTTGCAGCATACAAAGATTTATTAAATTATCTTTCCTCGATATTAAAAACCTCTGGTTCCCTATTGTTCGATAATTTATAAAAACAAAATTTTCTCGCTCCCAGAGCCTTAAACTTACTGCTGTGATTTGGGTAGGAGTGATATTGCAGTTACTTCTGAGGGAGATACATTTAGCGGTAAATAAATTACCAAAGTTAGGAATCATTATGCCAAGTTGAGAGCAAATATCCAGCGAAAAGCCAGGAAAGGCTCGCGTTGCACTCGGCGTAGATGTCGAGAATTGTTGAAACGGTTGTCGGGCAAGGAAAAGCGCTTTCAGACTTTGGTAAATCACACTATCAGTCACCGTATCGTAACCAAGGCTAAGAACAAAAATCAAGTTGTCGCTTTGGAAGATTTGACGGGAATTAGGGAGCGCACAAATCAGCAGCCACGCTCGAAACAAGTGCGGAGACGATTCAATAACTGGGCATTCTTTCAGTTGCGCCAATTCCTAATCTACAAAGCTATAAAGCATAGCGTAAAGATTTTGTTTGGGGAGCCTAGCTAGATATACTAGCAAAATGTGCCACAAGTGCAATCATATTCACCCTGGACGGGGCGAATCTTATAGAATTGGTAAAAAGTTCGCTTGTGACCATTGTGGCTGGAAAGGTGATGCCGACTTAAACGGCAGTAAGAATATTGCTGCTATTGGGGCTTTCGTAAATAAGCCCTTATGTTCGAGATTGTTTTGCAATGTGCAAGATTATTTCAGGGCGATTGAAAGCCCACACTGTGCCTGTACTCAGGGAGCGTGCTGGGTAATTTACCAGGCCCTGCTACAATCCACTTAGTCTCCCTTTAATTTTTGCCATAGACTTCCATGAGTGAAACCGTCCTAGAAGTTCGCAACCTGCGGGTTCAATTTCAATCTGCGGACGCAGGCGATGCGTCTGCAACCGTCAAAGCGGTTGACGGCATTTCGTTTGAGGTCAAGCGAGGGCAAACTCTGGGCATCGTGGGAGAGTCGGGCTCGGGAAAATCGGTAACATCCCTGGCTGTTATGGGTTTGCTGTCGAGTTCGTCAACGAAAATCGAGGGCGAAATTTGGTTTTCTCCGACAAAAGACGGCGCTAGCAATGGGCCCCTTAATCTACTGGAAATGCCGGACAGGGAAAAACAAACATACCGGGGCAGTCAGATTGCGACGATTTTTCAAGAGCCGATGAGTTCGCTAAATCCGGTTTATACGATCGGATTCCAACTCACAGAAGCCATTTGTTTGCACCAACAGGTGTCGCAGACAGAAGCGCGACGCCAAGCTGCTTCTTTGCTGCAAGAAGTGAAGCTGCTACCGGGCGACGATGAGCTCAGGCAGCGGTGTTTGGCTTTGCGGCAAGAAGCGGTTCGGGAGGACGATCGCGATTTGATGCAGCTCGTCAACGGCCAAAAACAAGCTATGCTCGATCGCTATCCCCACGAACTATCAGGCGGTCAAATCCAGCGCGTGATGATTGCAATGGCCATTTCTTGCAATCCAACTTTATTAATTGCTGATGAACCTACCACGGCTTTGGACGTAACCGTGCAGGCAACAATCTTAGCTTTGCTGCGGGAGTTGCGGGACTCTAGAGGCATGGCAATGATTTTTATTACCCACGATTTGGGCGTCATTGCTGAAATTGGCGATACGGTGGCGGTGATGTACCGAGGCAAGATTGTTGAGTGCGGTGCGATCGAACAAATTTTCACCAATCCCCAACATCCTTACACAAAAGGTTTATTAGCTTGCCGCCCAACTCTCGATCGGCAAAGGCGCCGTTTGCCGACAGTTTCCGATTTTATGGATGTCACCACAAATGCTAGCGGCGAATTAGTAATTGTCGAGAAAAATGCCGATTTAGACGGCGACAACAGTGGGGGAAATCCCGCTTTTGCAACCGGAAAACCGCCTAGGCTGCCGCATATTTCCGGCCCTTTGCTAGCTGTTGATAACTTGCGAGTCGGTTTTCCGGTGCAGGGAATGTTTGGCGAAACTAAACGCTTGTTTATGGCGGTAAACGATATTTCTTTTGAGGTTTACCCCGGCGAGACTTTGGGTTTGGTGGGCGAGTCTGGCTGCGGCAAATCTACTTTGGCGAGGGCTTTGCTGCAATTAATTCCGATCGCCAGCGGTAAAGTGTTTTTTGAAGGTCAAGAAATTACGCCTCCTGCCAGAAGTAGTTCGGCATCGCAGTGGATGGCTAATTACCGGATGAAAAAAGAGTACGATCGCAAATTGCGGTGGCTGCGGCGCGATCTGCAAATTATTTTTCAAGATCCTTTTAGTTCTCTCGATCCGCGTCTAAGTGTTGGGGATGCGGTGATGGAACCGATGGTGATTCACCGCTTTGGTAAGAACCACAAAGAACAGCGCGATCGCGCGGCTTATTTGTTAGATAGAGTAGGTTTAAATCCCGATTTTATGCGGCGCTACCCTCACGAGTTTTCGGGCGGACAGCGGCAGCGAATTTGTATTGCTAGAGCTTTGGCTTTGAATCCTAAGTTTATTATTTGCGATGAGTCGGTTTCGGCATTAGATGTGTCGGTGCAGGCGCAAGTTTTAAATTTGCTGAAGGAGTTGCAAACAGAGTTTGGACTGACTTATATTTTTATTTCTCACGATTTGAGCGTGGTCAAGTTTATGAGCGATCGCGCGATCGTGATGAACAAAGGTAAAATCGAAGAAATTGGCACTGCTGAGCGCATTTACCGCCAACCGCAGCAAGCTTACACGCGACAACTCATAGCTTCTATTCCAGCGGGGAATTTGGAGCGAATTCGGCAACAGCAACTAGGTCGCCAAGCTGCTTGGCCCCCATCGCCTGCGGATGAATCAGAACAAAATTGATATCTAGTGTTTTAAACTCGTATCAATTACCAATTGCCCGTTACCAATTACTAATTAGCCATTGCGCGCGAACATCTCGTGCAAGGAAAAACTGCTAGGAAGATTTTTTTTTTCACAAATCAGAAGTTTATATTTATTTTAAATTCATAATTTATGCTCACATTCAACCTGTTTGAAGTTGACTAATATTCCGGGCTGTTTAACCCACAGCCAGGGCGCTAAACGCAGTATTTTTCTACATCAAACCAAGTTATTTCTACAGGCCAAAAGTGCGGTATAACAGGCTACGATAAGGCGGTAAGCAGATTCAGGCGCAGCCTAGATAATTAGGGTTTGCGTCTAGGACTAGGTAAATTAGGCCAAATGTCCAATGACTAACAACAATATATCGCGTAGTATTATAAGTAAACTCTCTCTCTGAGTCGCAAAAATTAGCAAATGCGTACCCCAGCTAAAAAGAGATTGGTGGCTACTTCCGTAAATATACTTAATTATCTCCTCGTTTTGGGTACATTTACCCAATTATTCAATATTAGAGCTCGCAAAGTAGGAAATATTTATAATATTTAAACATCTTTATTGTAATTTTTAAATCAGCACAACTCAAAGTAACTATAGAGTAAAAGAATGAAACATTCAGTTCAAGTAGGAGAATCCAAAAGCACTAAATTGGTGAAATTCCTGCAATTGTTGTGGACAAAAATTATGGCAGCAGTCACCACAATACAAAAAGCAGAATCTAGAAAGCATTCTGAAAAAAAAATCAGCGTAGCGACGATCGCCCCTGGGAGTTTATTCTCAATTTTGATAATTGTACTGCTGGTGTTAAACGGGTGGCTCGTAGCTGGCAGTGGCGATAATTTCTACCATCGCCAACTCGCCCTGGGATTTTTGGCAATAGCAAATATTGTCTTTTTGGCGGTATGGGCGGGATCAAAAGCTTCTGCTGTCGCAGCCCAAAACGATCGCCCATCCAGCGAACCCAACGGGGGCGATCGCTTTTTTAGCCTCTCGCTAGATATGCTGTGCGTCATTAGTTTTGACGGTTATATAACACTCATCAACCCAGCAGCAGAAAAAATCCTCGGCTATTCCCCAGGAGAAATGATTGGCAAACTCTTCATTGAATTCGTGCATCCAGACGATCGCGAAACTGCTTTAAAAGAAGCTGAAAGTGTTGCTACGGGGAATAATACCGTTGGGTTTGAAAATCGCTGGCGCTGTCGCAACGGTTCTTACAAGTGGATAGCCTGGACTGCTACGGGTTTCTGCGAGGAAGAATTGATCTATGGTGTCGGGCGCGACATTACCGCTCAAGAACAAGCAGAAGCAGCGCTGCAAGAAAGCCAGCGTTTTCTCGAACAAATTGCCAATGCTACTCCGAATATTCTCTATGTCTACGACGAGATCGAGCAGCGAAATGTGTACAACAACCGCGAAATCAATGTCGCGCTGGGCTATACCGTCGAAGAAGTTCAAAAAATGGGCAGCAGTCTGTTGCCTACCATTATCCACTCTGATGATTTAGCTAAATTTCCAGAATATTTGCAGCAATTGGAAACTGCTCCCGACGGCGAAGTTGGTGAGTACGAATACCGGGTGCGCGACAAAAATGGCTGTTGGCGCTGGCTAGTCAGCCGGGAAATTGTATTTAGCAGAACAGAGGAGGGAAAAATTAAGCAGCGTCTCGGTTCTGCTACGGACATTACAGAGCGAAAAATAGCAGAACAAGCTTTAGCAGAACAATTGAAACTTTCTTTATTCACAGCAGATGTGGGAATTGTTCTAACTCAAAACCAGGGTTTGCGTAGAACTTTGCAATATTGCGCCGATGCAGTTGTGCGCCATTTGGATGTTGCCTTTGCTCGGATTTGGACGTTGAATGAAGACGGAAATGTATTGCAACTGCAAGCAAGCGCGGGGATATATACTCATATTGACGGCGCTCACAGCCGCATTGCTGTCGGGGAGTTCAAGATTGGTTTAATCGCCCTGGAGCGACAACCTCACATCACTAATTCTGTGAAAGAAGATCCCCGAATCCAGGACAAAAAATGGGCGGCGCGTGAAGGAATGGTGGCTTTTGCTGGATATCCCCTAATTGTTGACAATCAGTTGCTGGGAGTAATCGCGATGTTTGCTCGCCAGGAGTTGAACGAATCAACGCTGATTGCTTTGGCGTCAAGTGCCGATACGATCGCCCTGGGAATTAAGCGCAAACAAACAGAAGAAGCTCTCGCCAGACAACAGCAAACTTTGAGGGCAATTATTGACAACGCTCCGATCTGGGTATGGCTGACAAATGCTAGCGGACGGATGTTATTAATTAACAAAACTTTCTGCGAAGATGTGGCTATACCTGAATCAAGATTTTTAGCAGCATCTCACTATTCCGAAGTTATGGGATTAGAAGCATCTGCTAACTGCATGGCATCTGACGCGCAAGCGTGGAGCCAAGATATTCCCTGTTATGCTGAAGAAGTGATGCAGCTTGCTGATGGTAAAGAACATTATTTGGAGACAATTAAAACTAAGGTCAAAGATGATTTTGGAAACACGATCGGCTTAATCGGCTTGGGTTTGGACGTTACAAAACAAAAAGAATCTCAAAGACAGTTGCAAAAGTCGGAAGCGAGATTCCGCAAATTAGCGGAGCAGGAAGCGCTGCTGAACCAGCTAGCTAGCAATATCCGCGAATCTCTAGATTTAGATACTATTTTAGCAACAACTGTGCAGCAGATTCGCGACTTGCTGCAAGTCGATCGCTGTGTGTTTATCTGGTATTTGCCCGACGCTTCGCCACCAGCTTGGGATGTCGTCCACGAAGCTAAAAATGATGACTTGGTCTCGCTTTTGGGTTATTTTCCTGCTGACATAACGGGTATGCTGCCGCGAAAAATCGCTAATTTGGAAGTTTATCAAATAGATGATGTTGCAACTGTCAGCGATCCCGTAGAACAAAAATTCTTTTTGGAGGTTGGTTGCAAGTCTGTCTTGGATTTGCCGATTAAAAGTGCGGGGGGTCTAACTGGTGTTGTTGGCTGCATTTCTTGCAGGGAGGTTCGCCAGTGGACAAAAGAGGAAGTGGAGTTAATGGAGGCAATTGGCGATCAACTAGCGATCGCGATCAGTCAATCTAAACTTTACACTCAAAGCCTCGATTCAGCCCGGATAGCGCAAGAACAAGCAGCCAAACTAGAAGTAACTCTGTGCGAACTTAAGCTTGCTCAAACCCAGCTCATTCAAGCAGAAAAAATGTCAAGTCTCGGTCAGATGGTAGCAGGAATCGCCCACGAAATCAATAACCCTGTCAGCTTTATTTTCGGCAATCTTACCTACACAGAAGAATACGCCAGAAACCTGATGAAACTGGTAGAAATGTATCGAGATGAATACCCGGAACCTTCTCCAGCGATTCAGGAAGAAATAGAAGTTTTAGAGCTGGATTTTGTGCTAGACGACTTGCCCAAAATGCTGTCTTCTATGCAGGTGGGAGCCACTCGCATCCGGGATATCGTGCGGAGTTTGCGGAATTTCTCTCGCCTTGATGAATCTGACATGAAAAAGGTTAACATTCACGAAGGCATCGACAGCACATTGATGATTTTAGAACACCGTCTGAAAGTTCATCCCAATAGCGTAGCGGGTACGGAGTACGATCGCCCAGCAATTCAAATCGTTAAAGAATACGGAAAATTGCCACGGGTGGAGTGCTACGCCGGACTATTGAATCAGGTGTTTATGAATATTATTGCTAACGCTATTGACGTTTTACAACAACCGCTCGAAAATCCGGGAATTATTCGCATTCGTACAGAGGTAGAAGGTACTCTCGCTGTGATTAGAATTTCTGATAACGGTGCAGGTATGACAGATCAAGTCAAGCAGCGGATATTTGACCCGTTCTATACTACAAAACGGGTCGGTTCGGGAACGGGGATGGGTTTAGCGATTTCCCATTCAATTATTGTCGAAAAACATAAAGGTGAAATCAAGTGTTTCTCGGTGGTGGGGAAAGGCACTGAATTTATAATCGAAATTCCGATTAAAAGGACAGAAAATTAAATTGGTTTGTAGGCAAAAATACTAAGGTGCGTCAGTTTGAAAAACCAGATTTTTTTGTACTAACCTTAAGACTGACTCACCCTACAAACGCCAACATATAAAACTTATTTTACCAGAAATTTGTCTGGTTAACAATATGAACGAGACAACTAAAATTGATATGATATTAAAAATCTAAAATCTAAAATCTAAAATCTAAAATCTCAAGACGCACTCTACAGGC
>NZ_JAUBOR010000010.1:0-33594 GCF_036700305.1 Microcoleus sp. Z1_A1 | reverse complement strand
TGCTGCGTATTGCCCACCCTCCAACTAAAATTGATATGATATTAAAAATCTAAAATCTAAAATCTAAAATCTAAAATGGCATTACCTCCCGGCAGTTTTGGTTTACCCCTAATTGGCGATACTATCAACTTTTTGCAAGATTCCCAATTTGCCAAAAAACGCCACCAGCAGTACGGGCCCCTTTTCAAAACCAGCATTTTCGGACAGCCTACCGTGTTTGTGTGTGGCCAAGAGGCTAATTTGTTTGTTTTAAGCAATGAAAACCAATATTTTGCTGTGACTTGGCCTGCCAGCACGAAAGCGCTTTTAGGGCCGCTTTCTTTGGCGTTGCAAACGGGTGCTAACCACCAAAATCGGCGCAAGTTGCTGTACCAAGCGTTTGGGTCGCGAGCTTTAGCAGGCTACATCGGCGCGATGGAAGATATCACTCAGCGCTATTTGGAAAAATGGGCAAAAATGGAAACGCTGACTTGGTATCCCGAACTGAGAAATTATACTTTTGATGTTGCGGGTAAGTTGTTAGTAGGGATTGATAATGGTTCGGAAACGGCGCTAGGACATTATTTTGAAACGTGGTGCAATGGTTTATTTTCGATTCCTTTAGATGTGCCTTGGAGTCAGTTTGGCAAGGCGAAAAAGTGCCGAAAGCTGCTGTTGGCAGAACTTGAAAAGATTATTATAGATCGCCAGCAAGGAACCCCTAGCGGCAATGATGCTTTGAGTTTGCTGATTTCGGCCCGCGATGAAGAGGGAAATAGTTTGAGTTTGGAGGAGTTAAAAGATCAAGTGCTGTTGCTGCTGTTTGCGGGACACGAAACTTTAACTTCGGCGATCGCCTCTTTTTGCCTTCTCCTGGCTCAAAATCCCGATGTGATGGCAAAAGTACGGGCCGAACAGCAGCAGTTCCCCGCAACTGAACCGCTAACCTTGGAAGAACTCAAACAAATGACTTATTTAGAGCAGGTTATGCGAGAAGTGCTGCGGTTGGTTCCACCAGTGGGAGGCGGTTTTCGGCAGGTAATTAATGATTGCGAGTTCGGTGGCTACGAAATTCCCAAGGGTTGGATGGTACTTTATCAAATCAATCAGACGCATCAGGATAGCGCAGTTTATCCCGAACCCGATCGATTCGACCCCGATCGATTTAGCTCGGATCGATCGCCTAAACCGTTCAGCTACGTACCCTTTGGCGGCGGTTTGCGAGAATGTTTGGGCAAAGAATTTGCCCGGTTAGAGATGAAGTTGTTTGCGGCAAAGATTGTTCGGGAGTTTGAATGGGAACTTTTACCGGATCAAGATTTGAATTTAATCAGAGTACCGACTCCGCATCCCGGCGACGGTTTGCAAGTAAAATTTCGTCGGAACTATTCTTAAGAACAGGCTTTTCGGCCTGTTCCACAATCGGGTAAATTTTCTTGTGGGGGGTTGCTCTGAGCAACGCCCTGAAAGCCACAAGATGCCTGTTCCATAATCGGGTGAATTTTCTTGTGGGGAGTAGGGGTTGGGCTTCTAGCCCGCCCTGAAAGCCTTATTGAGAATGGTGCAACATTTCAGTTGAGATTGATATCTTGCACCATTCTCAATAAGCTTTTTATGAACAGGCTTTCCGGCCTGTTCCACAAAGAGTGAATTTTCTTGTGGAACAGGCCGGAAAGCCTGTTCTTGATAATGGTGCAATATCTCAGTCTCAATCAACATCCAATTGCATCGGCCCCAAATACTTAGTTAAATAAGGAGAAAAAACCTCATAAATCAGAGTCAATGGCTTCCCGTGATGCCAAAACAAATAGTGTCGCCCCCAAAAAGGCCCCGACTGTTCAAAAGCTGACTCCAAGGCCACCGAATCACCGCAATAAATGCCCTGCACATCGCGATACAATTCTGTCCGCAGCCTCGCTAAACTAGCCCAAATTGGCAAAGATTTATTTTGTAAATATTCGTCTACATGGCTCGCTTCCCACCAAGAAGTCGCATAGGCTAAGCGCTGTCCCGAAGCAGTCCGCAGCCACACCTGGCGGCGCAGGCGCGGCCCCGGAACCGCGACAATTTGCTGGGGCGCGCCGTCTGCGTCTTCACCCACTAAAGACATATCGATCACATCAACTTCTGTGGGTTCCCCTGTCAGCAGTTGCAGGTGACGGGTGGGGGAACCGTCGCCTAGGAGCAGTATTTGCCATGCCGGTGCGAGCTTGGTGTGGGGCAAACCCTTCTGTACTGCGTCTTCGGCTCCTTGCCAGAGGGGGTTGAGAGCGTGCCAGGTGCGGCTGTTTTTGGGTGTAAATGTTGCAGTCAAGGGTCTTTACAAAACTTAATTTTTTGTTTATTATAACGCTTCTTCAATTATCCACTCAAAAATCAAAAATTGCTCGACCGAGGACGATCGCCCATAGGATGTCCAGTGAAATAGTTATAATACTTCTGTTCGGGATTTTTATTCTTCCTTCTTCCTTCTTCCTTCTTCCTGACATCCGTGACATCCGTGACATCCGTTATATAATCCGTTGCCGAACTTCCCTCTGCTATATGTTAAGAATAACCGAAATAAAACTCCCCCTAGATCATCCTCAAGATGCGATCGCCAGTGCAATCCTCAAAAAGCTGCAAATTCCCCCCGAAGAATTGCTCGGCTATTCCATCTTCAAGCGCAGCTACGATGCTCGTAAAAAAGCAGAAATCCTCCTTGTCTATATTGTGGATGTAGAGACGACACAGGAAAAGCAACTTTTGGCGCGCTTCAAAAAAGATCCTCATGTGATGGTAACACCAGACACGAGTTATCGCTATGTAGCGCAAGCCCCTAGCAATTTGACGATTCGCCCCATTGTGATTGGTACAGGGCCGTGCGGTATGTTTGCGGGTCTGATGCTGGCACAAATGGGGTTTCGCCCTATCCTTTTAGAACGCGGAAAAGCAGTGCGCGATCGCACAGTTGATACCTTTGGATTTTGGAAGAAAAAAGCAGAATTTAACCCCGAATCTAACGCCCAGTTTGGCGAAGGTGGTGCGGGTACTTTTTCCGATGGCAAACTCTACAGCCAAGTTAAAGATCCTCAGCATTATGGACGCAAGGTGCTGACAGAACTTGTGAATGCGGGAGCTTCACCAGAAATTGTATATATTAATAAACCGCATATTGGCACGTTCAAACTGGTGGGAATTGTCCAAAGTATTCGCGCCCAAATTGAATCATTAGGCGGAGAAATTAGGTTTCAAACTCGTGTAGAAGATATCCACATCGAAAATGGAAAAGTGCAGGGACTTACCCTCGCGAGTGGAGAATATATTGCTAGTAATTATATAGTTCTGGCGGTGGGACACAGCGCCCGCGATACTTTTGAAATGTTGTTTTCGCGCGGGGTTTACATCGAACCTAAACCTTTTTCCATTGGTTTTCGGGTCGAACATCCCCAAAGTATCATCGATCGCTGTCGTTTTGGCGATCGGGCGGGCCATAAGCTTTTGGGTGCCGCAGATTACAAACTGGTTCACCATTGCCAAAACAATCGTTCTGTATATAGTTTCTGTATGTGTCCCGGTGGTTTGGTAGTGGCGGCTGCGTCAGAACCGGGGCGACTGGTTACTAATGGGATGAGTCAATATTCTCGCAATGAACGCAATGCTAACAGCGGGATTGTGGTGGGTATCACGCCGGAGGATTATCCGGGTCATCCCTTAGCAGGAATTGAGTTTCAACGTCGCCTAGAAGAACGGGCATTTGAGTTAGGAGGTGGCACTTACAACGCCCCTGGGCAGCTTGTGGGTGATTTTTTGGCGAATCGCCCTTCCACGGCGCTAGGCAGTGTGCAGCCGTCTTATACGCCGGGAGTTGTGATGACTGATTTGAGCGAAAGTTTGCCAGATTATGCGATCGCAGCTATCCGCGAAGCACTTCCGGCTTTTGACAAACAGATTAAAGGATTTGCGATGGATGAGGCGGTTTTGACTGGGGTGGAAACGCGCACTTCTTCACCAATTCGGATTAAACGCAGGGAAGATTATCAGAGTTTGAATACAGAAGGCCTTTATCCTGCTGGGGAAGGTGCAGGATATGCGGGTGGAATCCTGTCGGCGGGGATTGATGGGATTAAGGTGGCGGAGGCGGTTGCTTTGAGCATATTGCGATCTGTAAATCACAAAGTTTGATGCGGGATTTGAGGATTTTTAGATGATTTGAAGATTGCCGTCAACCGTCAACTGTCAACCGTCAACTGCGGGACTTACGCATCGAAACTCACATCTTGCATCATTCTCAAGAACAGGCTTTCCGGCCTGTTCCACAATAAAATTCACTCTTTGTGGAACAGGCCGGAAAGCCTGTTCATAAAAAGCTTATTGAGAATGGTGCAACATCTCAGTTCAAACAGCAGCTAAACGCGATCGAATTTCCGTATCGGTATACTCCGGCGTCCAGCCTTCTTTGGTGGTAAAATAGCGAACCGCTTTAATTTTCCGGGATGCTGTCAAATAAAACCAGTGTTCTGTATTCGCCGGCACGTTGATAAATTCTTCTGGCTGCACTGTGAGTTCGACTTGGCTGCCGTCGGGCCGGACGAAGCCGAAAATGCCTTCCCCTGCTACGATATAGCGGACTTCATCATCGGCGTGGATGTGGCACTTGTTGAATTTGGACAGCAAGGTGTCGAGGTTGGGAATGTCTGGGTGCAGTACAATTAAGTCGCGATCCTGATAGCCTGCACTTTCCGACAACTGTTGAAAGTAACTGTCGAGGGCTTGCAACACTTGCTCTTTTTGATTGTCGTCAAGAGCATCTTTAGCTAACAAATTTTGAATTTCAGCGCTGTCACCCACGGGCCAGCGGTTGAGTTGAATGTTTAAGGAAGCGAGTTCTCGGGTAATGTCGCTTTGTTGAGTGTAGGTTGTACCGTTTTCGAGTTGCAGGATAGCCATTTTTGCACGTTCCAATTTTTGGGTGAGGCGATACACAGGCACTGTGAAAGATGTTTGTCGATCGCGCCTGTACCAGATTCACAATTTTAACGCTAATTTGAACAGGCTTTCCGCCCTGTTCCACAACAGTTCAATATTTGTCGCGATAACATTGATAAGTCAGGCGCTAGCTAGCACCAGCAGCGATGGCATTACTGATATCTTAAATGTAACTTTTGCAACAACTATGCCTACTTATACGGGAATTTCTAGCGAAGCATTTCAGCATCCCCTCGATCGCCAAGCTGAGGAAGCGTTACGCAGCGTGCCTGGATTTGACTTAATTGCCGGCAAATTTGTAGAATTTGTCTACGAACGACCGCAATTCGTTTACCTAATGGGAAATAGCATTCAAGTCGGGCCTCGCCAATATGCCAGCATTTATCATATATTTCGGGAGTGCGTGCAGGCTTTAGATGTTTTTCCAGAACCGGGTTTGTTTGTTTCTCAGAATCCCTCAGTTAACAGCTATGCCCTGGGAAAAAACCAACCTTATGTAGTATTAAACACTGGTCTTTTAGACTTGTTGGACGAGGCGGAACTGCGGGTAGTCTTGGCTCACGAGTTGGGACACATTAAATGCGGTCATCCAACTTTAAATCAAATGGCGATGTGGGCGATGAGCGTCGCATCGACAATTGGGGAGATGACTTTCGGGCTGGGAAATATGGTCGGTAGCGGTTTAATTTTCGCTTTTTACGAGTGGCGCCGCAAGGCTGAATTGTCGGGAGACCGGGCGGCTTTGTTGGTAACGGATGACTTGAACAGTGTGATGAAGACGATGATGAAACTTGCGGGAGTTAGCAGTAAATATGCTGACCAATGCAGTTTGCAAGAATTTATCCGCCAGTCTGACAACTATCAAGAGCTCGATCGAGACAATCTCAACCAAGTGTATAAGTTTTTACTTTACAACGGCGGTCAGGGCGTGATGCTGAGTCACCCTTTCCCCGTGGAACGCCTGCGGTATTTGCGAGACTGGGCAAGTTCCGAGGAATACCGCCAAATTAAGCTGGGGAACTACAAGCGGGCTGTAGCTGAGGGTGCGGTTGATGTCAAGTCCCAAGCGCCTAACAGCGAGACGGAGGCTTTGCGCCGTCAGATTGAAGAGTTGCAGCGGGAGATCGATCGGCAAAAATCAAAGCGAAACTAAGTTTAAATTCCTCGTCCCCAGGCAGAGCCTGGGGACAAGCTAATGTTTTGTGGAAGATTTACCGGATTTGAGGGAGGGGGAAACGTAAAAGGAAGGTAAACCAGTGAGAGACTTAGGATCGCGAATTAAATAACTTACAATTTTAATTGTTATTGTGGGATGGGCGTCCCGCCCGTCCAAAACGGATGGGCGGGACGCCCATCCCACTTTCAAGAGTGGAAGTTATTTAATTCTCATTCCTTACTCGCAACTGGCCTCCAATCTAAAAACTGTCCCCTCCTTTCGGAAATCTGTTTCTGAGGAGGTGTAGTTTAAATCAAGAGAAGCTTATAAATCAACGGGGCTAAAAAAAATGAATATTGATAACGCAATGAATACTAACAAACCAACTTCTAATTTTTTCGGCAATGTGGGAAAAGTCGCGATCGCCCTTACTCTTCTAGCCGCCGGCATGGCATTTACAAATCCTGCGAGAGATCAATACCTAACTTATGCTTCCGGCGTACTCCAAACCGAGTTGGAAAACACTGTGTGCAAAGATTCTCGCGTGCCGAAAGCTTTGGGCGGCATTACAGATACTTTGATCGGCAGTTGCAAGAATTTACTGACTTCGCAGCGGGGCACGATCGAAAGCTTGCTCGACAATACAACGCAGCGTCAAAATTTAGGTGTGGTCAGTATTTACACAACTGAACTAGGCAAAAAAAGCTATCAAACGGTTGGAGCTTTTGGTAATTTTGTGACGCTGCCACCTAGTTCAGAAAATGCTCAAAAGTAGAGTCAAATTAAGTTCAATTGCCGAAACCGGGTTTTTTAGAAAGCCCGGTTTTTGCTTACGTAATTCTCTCTCAGTAAATCTCAATAAATTCGGAGAGCAATAGCACATATTTTTAATGATGCCAACTATTAGAGACCAAATATTAAGTTTTCTTAAAGAAGAAAAGTTATTGTCCCACTTAATATTAACATTAACGCTATAAAGTTTGATGTTTAACAAATAAGCAGATGGCAATGCAATTAAGTAAGGGTGAGAGATTTAATATTTCTAAAGAAGCGCCCGGTATAAAAAAAATGGCGATCGCCCTCGGTTGGCAGGTGACAGAGGCAGGACAAAGCTACGATATTGATGTCTCGGCGTTTATGCTAGGTGCTGACGGCAAAATACCTAACGATAAATATTTTATCTTTTACAATAATCTGCAATCGTATGACAGTTCGTTACTGCAATCGATTCTTGAAAAAAACAACCGAAGTCAAGAAAATAAGACTATTTACGGCGTTATCTTAGAAAGAGTTAATCTTGAAATTGAGGAAATAACTTTTGTGGTCACTATTCACGAAGCAGATAAAATTAAGGCAAATTTTAGCAATATCAAAAATGCTTTTATCAAAATTACCAATTTGGATACGGGAAGCGAACTTGTTCGGTATGAATTAAAAGAGAATTTTTCGCGAGAGACTGCTGTAGAATTTGGTCGTTTGTATAGAAAGAATGGAGAGTGGAGATTTCAGGCTGTAGGAGCAGGATATCAGGCAGGATTGCAGAGTTTTGTTGATAAGTATTGCAGCTAAAATAGCAGCGATGAAAAAATCTCGCCTGCATATTCTGATAGCAGCAGCACAAGAACTCGCAGCAGGAGAAAAAGTAAAAGGTAAACGGCTGTTGCATTAGTTAATAGATGACAAAATTTGCTGGTAAGCATCGATAGTTTGTTGGGCGATCGCCTCCCAGTTATAATGCTTTCTTGCGTACTCTTGGCCGTTCAATCCCCGGCGTTGACGTTCCTGTGGATTGAGAAGTGCTGATTTGATTGAATGGGCGATCGCCCCTATTTCCAAAGGTTCTACCCAACCAGCTTCTGCTTGCTGTATGTCTTCCGCAATATGTATGCGATCGGAAATGGCGACAGGTACACCCGCGGTCATTGCTTCTGCTACAGCAATGCCAAAGTTTTCGTAATAAGAAGGCAATACAAATAAGTCGGCTTTTGTCAATAGTTCAACTTTTAAATCACCGCTCACAAAGCCAGTTATTGTTGTGTATTTTGCTAAGCTTGAATTCTGAATTTGTACTTTAATTTGTGTTTCATACTCAGCATCTTGGGGATTTGATCCAGCTAAAATAAAGTGAAACTCTATGCCCAATGCCAAAATACTTTCTAATGCTGGAATTAACAAATCAAGCCCTTTTTTAGGTTCAATCCGCGACATAAATAAGATAATTGGCACTTCAGATTCCCGCAATCTCTTAGGAAACAAACCTGCTGTCACCCCCAATGGAATCACCAAATCCCGTGGCACAGGCATCTTGCCTGTGCTACCCAAACCAAATCTTTCTGAGATTTTAGCCTCTTCTTTACTTGTGAAATGAATTGCGGCTGCCCCTGCTAAATTAGGGCGTTCTAAAACTGCTGCATAAATCTGTTTCAAGCGCTTTTTTTTCTGCAAATCGGCAGGGTCAAGCATACCGCAGGGACGCATAATATATGGCAACTTGTGATATCTAGCAATTGTGGCCGCAAAGGTAGTTACTGGCGAAAAAAGAGCGTGAATGTGGGCGAGGTCAAATTGTCGCGCGTTTTCATTTAACCACTGCAATAACGAGAGAGAAAATTTATATCTGCGCCAGGGATAACAGCGGAAATAAATAATCTGATAGCCGTTTTGTTGTATTGGTTCATTCAGAGGAACATCTAAGGGAATTTGACCGATATCTCCGTTAGAATCTGTGGTGATAATTGTGACATCAATACCTCGAGAAGCCAGGGCTGCAGAAAGTCCGAGTACCATTTGACTTGGCCCGCCGTAGACGAGGGAAATTGAGGGGATAATTTGGAGAATCCGCATGGTTAGCACTTGGTGTTAGCTGAGGTAGCTGGTTGTGTTATCATAGAAAGAATTGCAAAATTTGCACGTTATACTAATTTAGGCGATCGGAGGCAAGTTATGCTGATTGGATTCAGCGTCGGCAACTACAAATCTTTTAAAGAAACTGTCACCCTCAGCATGGTAGCCTCGTCAATTACTGAGGAAGACAAAGAGCTGGATGAAAATAATGTATTCCAAATTAATGATAAGTTAAGCTTACTCAAAAGTGCTGCTATTTATGGAGCTAACGCCAGTGGTAAGAGCAACATTGTTGCTGCTATTAACTTTATGAAATGGTTTGTCCTAAACTCATCCAAAGAAACGCAAGTTTCAGACGCGATCGATATTGAAGCATTCAGGCTAAGTACGGAGACAGAAAAAGAGCCGTCTTTCTTTGAAATCGTTTTTCTACTAGAAGACAAAACTTTTAGGTACGGTTTTGATGTGAACGCGCGGGAAGTTGTTTCTGAGTGGCTATTTCAAGCTGATGACAGTCAAGAAAAAATGCTTTTTGAACGGGATTTTGATAATTATATATTAGATGATTTCCCAGAGGGACAAGGCATTAGCGATAAAACCCGAAGTAATGCTTTATTTCTTTCTGTAGTCGCACAATTTAATGGTAAAATTTCTGGCAAAATATTGCTGTGGTTCAGTAAAACTTTGCAATTGATATCAGGCTTGCAAGATAGGCAATACCGCGAGGAAACTTTAGAGTCTTTTGAGAACGATCGCCACAGACATGATATTATTGAATTTATCAAGAAATTAGACTTAGGGATTGCTGATATTCAAATCAAAAAGTATATTTCCCAGAAAACCGCTATGTTCGGTATATATGAAGTAGGCGTGAAAACAGTTCACCGGAAATATGATGCTGATGGGAAACAGGCTGCTATAGAATTATTTGATATCGAAACGCACGAATCCGAGGGGACAAACAAACTATTTGCATTAGCAGGCATTCTCCTGGATACTTTAAGAACAGGAAAAATTTTATTAATTGATGAACTTGATGCCAGACTACATCCGCTGATTACTCGCGAATTAATCTGCTTATTCAATTCTAACGAGACTAATCCGCACAACGCACAGCTTATATTCACTACACACGACACAAACTTGCTCAGTAGTAAAAGTTTTCGCAAAGATCAAATATGGTTTACCGAAAAAGACAACAAAGGCGCTACTGATTTGTACTCTTTGGTAGAGTATAAAGTCGGAAAAGATGCCTCATTCGAGCGCGATTACATTATCGGCAAGTATGGCGCTATCCCTTTTATTGGTAATTTTAAAGAACTAATAGGTGAACTTCATGAATAAAAAAAGTTCGTCTAGAAGAACAAATATTGATTACTACAATAGAAAGGTTAAAACTAGAAGATGGTTTTTAATCGTGTGCGAAGGTGAGAAAACAGAACCCAACTATTTTAGAAGTTTCCCGGTAGACACAAATGTAATTAAGCTGGATATCAAAGGAGAAGGAAAAAATACGAAGAGTTTAGTAGAAAAAGCTATTGAGTTAAAAAACGACACAGAATCCGACGAAAAAGACCGATTTTGGTGCGTGTTCGATCGCGATAAAAACCCTAAAAATCCTAACGACTCGCAAAATTTTAATTCAGCCATAACTCTTGCAAGAAATAACGGCATTGACGTAGCTTATTCAAATGATGCTTTTGAATTGTGGTATTTGCTGCACTTCCATTTTTATAATACGGGAATTTCTCGCCAGGATTATCAAAATATGCTAACCAAGTTATTGGGACACGAGTATAAGAAAAACAGCGAGACGATTTATGAGGAACTAAAAGACAGACAGCAGGATGCAATTAAACACGCAAAACGGCTTTTACAGGAATACGATCGCCCCAACCCTGAAACGGACAATCCTTCAACAACAGTACATTTGCTAGTCGAAGAACTTAACAGTTTTATTCCTGATTGATGAGGGAGAAAGTCGTAGAAACCGGGTTTCTAGCCGCCCCATGCGTAAGCCCTGCAACTTTCGTAGACGAGAGAAATTGAGGGGATAATTTGGAGAATCCGCATCAGGGATAGTTATTTAAATCAACATACCAACATCTCCCATTACAAATTTAATTATCTATCTGCAAAAGGCTGCCCGTCTAGCTGTTCAGCTTCCTCTCTTTTTGTGGCTGTAATTTGGGTATTGTGAGCCATTGTCTTGGAAAATTCATACATTTCACTGGCTTTGGCTTCCGCAGCTTTCACAATTTCCAGGATTTCCTGGAGTAGGCTTTCATCTGGTAATTGTTTCATGGCAATGCTTCTAATCTCTCCACTACTTTGTCAATCATAATTCTCGATTCGGGAGCCATCTTTAGCAAGGCTGCTAAATAATCTCCTGCTTTTTGAACATCTTCATCGGGCACACCAGCCATCAATACATTGCCCACAATGTGCTCTGCTTGTAAGCGAGTACCTGCTACGTTGAATTGAAAATTGGTGATGGAAGAAAAGTATTGCATCAGTATTTCATTCTGGGGAAAAAGAGACATGGCTCTTCTAAGTGCAAAAAGTCCCTGCGTTGCTTGGCGCTCGCTATCGTCTAATACCTGGTAGAGTTCGTTAATCAAAGAGCGTATGTCGGGAGGAATAGACATTTACTACAGTTTTTATTTAACACTTGCATTATAGCTAAAAGTTACAACAATTCTTTGTAGAATTCCAATAACTGCTCAGCTAAAGCTTGATTAGTATAATTGCTCATCGCTCTATGATAACCCCGATCGCCCAAATCGGCCGCCAAGTCCCGCCGCTCCATCAATTTCTGCAAACACTCTCGCAAAACCCCTGCATTTCCTTCTGGGAATAATAACCCCGCATCGCCGATGACGTGGGGAATTTCCCCGCAGTCGGAACCAATAACCGGAATGTGACAAGCCATCGCTTCAATTAAAACGTGACCGAATTGTTCTTTCCAGCCCACAGTGGTCAAAGTTTTGAATTTATAGCTGGTTTGCGAAGGCAATACCAAACAGTTCATTAAGTTAATGTAGGGGGGGATTTCTTCGTGGGAAACGCTTTCTACCCAAATTATTCTGTCGCTGATTCCCCATTCAATACATTTTTCGGCGAGGTGCGTCCGCAATTTTCCTTGTCCAACTAACAGCCACTTCCAAGAGCTTTTTTTCAACCCTGCCAAGGCTTCAGCTAAAGTCAACAATCCTTTTTCTTCGACAAATCGCCCTACAAATCCTACCACAAAATCGGTCGGTTTAATACCGAACCTGCGCGATAAATCAGCGTCTTTACCAGTGCGGCGAAACAAAGTTTCATCTACTCCGAGTTGTGGCATTACTTTTACCGCACCTTCATAGCCCCGCTGCCGCAAAATTTTTGCTCCATCTAGGTTGCCTGCAATAATTCCGTCGGTGTGCTGAAGATTGTAATTTTCTAAGACTGAAACGGGCCAATTCAATTGATAAGGCAGATTCCACCAAGTAAATAATATATTTTTTGCTTCCAGTTTTAGCAGTTTATTTAGTAAAATTAACTGAGCGCAAGCAATAGATTTTGAACCTTGTTCAACTTGAATTATCTGCGGTTTAATTTTCTGCAGAACTTCAATTAAATCTAGACCAAAAGTTAGCAAGCCTTGATTATTTTGACTAAAGTTGGAGACGGGGACTACTTTAAATGAGCCTTTTTGATAAAATTGCGTTTCTATAATTTTATTTTGTACGCCTCCCGGTTTCCAACGCTGCGGCACTACAACTGTTACTTCAATATCGGGTTCTAGGTTGGCTAATATCTTGAATTTTTCCCGATTAATGTCCACAATATAGGTGTGACTAGCCACGAGAATTCTCATTTATTGGGAAAGGCGAATGGAGAATAGGTAATTATTTCTACCAATTTTATATGAGGCTGCATAGAATCTGATCCCCCCTAACCCCCCTTAATAAGGGGGGGACAAGAGCTTGGTCAAAGTCAACCCCTACTCCCCTTATTAAGGGGGATTTAGGGGGCTCGAAATAGATGCAACTTCACATTAAATTGGTATTCTCGTTAATCTTGTCTTGATGGCTATAACTTTGTCCATCATTCCACAGAGATTGAATTAGTGTATTTATAGCACTGAGAAAACCCAGGATATAAAAAGCAAATCTAGTTATAATTTTAAGGGGCGAGGTGCTTTTATAACAAGGTGGATTTCCCAAAACGTGGCAGTCAAAGAGTTTGGCAAAAAATCGCAGGCATTGAAAGGCTGTTAAATTTTTCAATCCCATGAGGAAATGGTTGTGATAAAATGTGACTTGATACTCGATCGATCGCGTGCTGACATCGTGACAGCCCCCGATCTCTTCCCCCAAGTGAACTAAACAGGCATTGGGATCGTACCAAATTTTCATGCCAGTCGATCGCAATCTCAAACAAAAATCCGACTCCTCCCGCACCGCACTCCCTGCAAACCGCTCATCAAACCTCAGCCCCCATTCGGCAAAAACCTGCCGGCGAAATGACATATTGCAGCCTCTAGCCGAGAGCACCTGCTGCGGTTTGACTGTATGCACCAAATCGATAAAATACCAGGCAATGCCCGCATCCATCGCTTCTGAGGGCAAATATTCGATCGCCAAATCGCCTCCAGAATTATCGAGTTTCATTCTGTCAAAAACCCTGCCCGCCACACATCCCACATCGGGTTTTTCTAAATAATTGTCAGCGTGAGCAGCCAAAAAACCATCTGGCAATTGTACATCATCATCAATAAATAAAATAATCTCTCCAACTGCGCGTCGCACTGCATAATTTCGAGCACCAGGCAAACTCGCCCAATCTACCCGAAACCAGCGAATTTTGCCAGCATTTGACAATTCCTCTAAATAAACTTGAGTTTCCAATTCGTGGGTGCGAGTTTGATCGATTACTAGCACTTCAAAATTTGGGTAATTTTGCCCAATCGCATCAGCCAATGTCTCTCGCAGAGGTTGCTCGCGGTTGTAGGTAGGTATAACAACAGAAATCATCATCAATCATCATCACACAATTGAGTGAAAATAAAGTTAAGGGTAGGCATCCTGCCTACCCCACTCGTTATTTTTGGAGAAGTTGATTAAAAATCGAAATTAATAGTTAGAAATTTTGATTTCTGAATTTTGAATTCAAAGATTTCAACTCAAAACTCAACACTCAAAATTCACAACTTTTAGCAAGTCCCCCTTTCCATCAGATAGCGATGTGTTGCTGAACGGCTAAAACTAAATTTTCAGTCCAGAAATTAGCCAATTCGGCGCTGGCAGCTTCCACCATAACTCGGATTAGCGGTTCAGTGCCAGAAGCGCGAACCAAAACCCGTCCCTGTTCGCCCATTGCTGTTGTAGCACGATCGATCGCCTTTTGCATTGCCTCGCACTCGTGCCATTTCAGGCGTTTTTCGCGATCGTCCACCCGAATATTTCGCAACAACTGCGGATAAGTTTGGAAACTGCCACTTACCAATTGTGCCAAAGATTCCCCGGACTGGCGCACCAGCGAAGCCAAATGCAAAGCCGTCAGCAAACCGTCGCCGCTGATACCGTAATGCGGACAAAGAATGTGTCCCGACTGTTCGCCGCCCAACATCGCACCAGTGCGCTGCATTTCAGCGTGAACGTACTGATCTCCGACGTTGGTTCTAGTTAGTTTGCCCCCCAATTCTTCCCAAGCTCGCTCGAAGCCGAGGTTAGCCATTACAGTAGAAATAATTAAATTGGATGGTAACTGTTGGGAGTCGCGCAACTGCCGGCCCCACAGATAAAGAATGTAATCGCCGTCAATCGTTCGACCTTTGTTGTCAACACCCAAAACTCGATCGGCATCGCCGTCAAAAGCAAAGCCCAAATCGGCATTGTGTTCCAAAACCGCCGCTTGCAAACTGTCGAGATGAGTAGAACCGCAGTTAACATTAATGCGAGATCCATCAGGAGAGTCGTGCAAACAGATCACATCCGCCCCCATTTGCGCGAACACCGCCGGCGCCAAACCCGCAGCGGCCCCCCAAGCCAAATCCAAAACTATCCGCATTCCCTCCAAATTCATCTGTTGCAGCGAATCACAGAGCGAAGTGGCATAATCTTTAACCAACTCAGAGCGATGGTAGTGGTGTCCCCAACCCAAGCTAGAAATTGGAACCTTTGCCCCTCGGATTCCCGCTTCGATTTGTTCCTGCAACTGCTGCGACAGCTTCGATCCGTTTGAGCCGAAAAATTTAATGCCGTTGTCTTCTGGGGGATTGTGAGAAGCCGAAATCATCACTCCGCCGACCGACTCCGAAACGCTTGCCAGATAAGCAACGCAGGGAGTGGGACACAATCCCAAATTCCACACTTCCAAACCGGCGGCCGTCAAACCCGCTGACAGTGCCATTGCCAGCATATCGCTGGAATTCCTGCTGTCTTGTCCCAAAATCACAGGGCCCTGGTTGGGGGAATTTTGGCGTAGAACTTGTCCAGCCCAGAAGCCCACTTGCAGGGCTAGGGGTGCATTCAGCAATTCTCCAACTTTCCCGCGAATGCCGTCTGTGCCGAAGAGTTTGGTATTGGGCAGGGGGAGGCTATCTCCCAGCAGAATCGTATCGCGTTTGACTGGCTGTACCGAGTTAGCAGCCGGAAACTCGCTGCCACGAGGGCGCGAAGGTGTCTGAACCATATTCACTCCTTTAGGAATATTCACACTCACACTTTGGGTTCATGTTACAACTGAAAGTCTTTATTTTCAGCCTAAACTTCATTTATTTCGTCAATTGCTGAGGCAACTTGCTCTGACAACCTACGCACAAAGCTTAACTTCATCGGAAAAATTTGTATTGTATCCAAGGGAAAAACTTTTAGTCCTGGGGGCGCCCACGCCCGGAAACCCGGTTTCTTTCTGCCTCCAGGCGTGACCGCGAATTTCTCGATCTTATATCTTGCACCATTCTCAATAAGCTTTTATGAACAGGCTTTCCGGCCTGTTCCACAAGAAAATCGACTCTTTGTGCAACAGGCCGGAAAGCCTGTTCTTGAGAATGGTGCAAGATGTGAGTTGATGATACCCGCCACGTGATTTATCCGTGGAATCAATCCAAAATCTCAACTCGAAAATCCTCAACAAAGAGCATTTGTCTCGCGCAAGTCAATCTAAAATCTAAAATCTAAAATCTAAAATCGATTGACGCTGCTGCTGTTTGAGCCTGTCAGCCACTGCGGGTATAGAAGGTTAATGCTGTATTGCCGTATACTTTGTGGCGGCAAATTTCTAGGCCGGAAATCGCTTGTGTCGATCGCTCCGGGCTGTGTTCGATCGCGATTTCGCCGAGGAGTGCTAGCATTTCTTGGCTGGCGATCGCGTTTAACACCGGTTCGTACAAGTCGCTGGCGTAGGGCGGATCGAAGTAAATGCGATCGAACTGCTGCCCCGCTAGTGCCGCCAACTTCGCCGTCGCGTTTCCCCGCAATATTTGGAAGGTTTGGGATGAGTCTGCTACTTGCTCCCAGTTTTGGCGGATAATCGCACAAGCTTTCGCCGACTGTTCGATGCCAGTGACACTCGCGGCTTGACGACACAAAGCTTCTGCACCCATCGAACCACTGCCGGTACAAATGTCAAGCCATCTGCAATCTGCGATCGTCCCTTGCCAAATATTAAATAAAGCTTCTCTAACTCGCGAAGGTGTAGGGCGAGTTGCGAGTCCCGGCAGGGTTTTGATTTGGCGATTGCCACTGATTCTCAGGCTCATACAATTTTAGATTTTAGATTTTAGATTTTAGATTGGGGATGACTGACTAAATATGAATTTGGTGCAGACTTACAGTTGCATTATTTATTGAAACTAATATCATTTAAAACTATAAACACCCGGTTTATACAACAAACCGGGTTTTGCACAAATCCCCTAAGCCGCTACTTTTTCCCTCACCAGACTGACAAAATTTGACAGCATTTGCAATCCCGTACTCGAAGACTTTTCCGGGTGAAATTGCACGGCCATCAAATTGTCTTTAGCGATAGCCGCCGTCACGTTTTGACTGCCGTGAGTCACAATTGCCGATCGCACTTCCGACTCAACTGGATCGACATAAAAAGAATGCACGAAATACACCCAAGGATCGGACGGTAAATTTTGCCACAGCGGCAAATCCGCTTGAGTTAATTGCAATTGATTCCATCCCATGTGGGGAATTGTCAAACCCGGTTCCGACCGAAATCGGCGCACTTTTCCGGCAATTACGCCCAATCCCGGTTCTACACCTTCTTCGGAACTTTCAAACAGAATTTGCAAACCCAAACAAATGCCTAAAAAAGGTTTTCCCGAGGCGATCGCCCTTTTTATCGGTTCTATCAAATTGCGCGATCGTAAATTCTGCATTGCCGGGTCAAACGAACCAACTCCCGGCAAAACCACCGCATCAGCCTGCTCGATTATAGCAGGAGAATCTGTAATTTTTGGCACTGCACCCACATTTTCCAAGCCTTTACAGACCGAGTGCAGATTGCCCATGTCATAGTCCACTACTGCAATGACAGACATTGACTTACTTGCCTTATATGATCAATATCAGTATTATTGCACAAATATGACTACGAAAATCCTGCTAACCTCATTTGATACTTGGCTTCCCCATCAGAAATCCAACTCTTCGGACGACTTATTAGCCAAGATTTCCCAAATCAAATCTTTGCCTGATTCCCTGACTTTTTTGAGGAAACTGCCAGTAGATTTCCAGCTAGCACCGAATTTGGCGATCGCCCAAATCAACCAACTCCAACCCGACACTATTATCTGCTGCGGCATGGCCGAAAGTCGGCAAAAATTAACCGTAGAATCTTGCGCTTGCTGCGATCGCGACATTCTGAAAACAGCAGTTAATCTCGAACCGCTAGTCGCTGATTTAGCTGCAACAGAAATCAGCCACGAAGCCGGAAAATTTGTATGTGAAGCCCTATATTATGCGGTTTTAAAACATATTTGCGATTCTCAAATACCCGCTAAATGTATTTTCGTACACGTACCAATTTTGACAGAAGAAAATGCCGACAAAATTGTCGCCGATTTTTTATTAATTATACGCCGCTTAGGAATGAGAATTAAATAACTTCCACTCTTGAAATTGGGATGGGCGTCCCGCCCGTCCAAAAAGGACGGGCGGGACGCCCATCCCACAATAACAATTAAAATTGTAAGTTATTTAATTCGCGATCCTTAACTACACGCAGAGACTAGAAACCGGGTTTCTGGGTATACAGCATATTCCATGTATATGTGGTAAACACGATCGCGGCCGATATCAAGTGTAAGGTGCGTCGCCATCAAACATCTGCAATTTCTATCCAAGATATAGCAAGCGACGCACCCTACAAACTTAGCGCAAAAACTTATACAAACCCGGTTTCTGAGATTGAGCGCAGGGGCGAGAAACCGGGTTTCTACGAAGATTTCTCGTTATTCATCGCCAAAACTCGTAGAAACCCGGTTTCTGAGATGGAGTGCGAAACTAGCAACTGCCAAGTCTTTAGCCGCCGTAATTCCAACCGGTGCTTTCTAGCAGCAACGGATTCCCCTCTCGGTGGACGCCGGCTGCCAAAACTTCTCCCACATAAACCGTGTGATCCCCGTGTTCCACAGCGCCGACAACTTTGCACTCGATGTAACCCAGAGAATCCGAGATAATCGGACAACCAGTTTCCGCGCCGGGATAAAATTCTACATCCTCAAATTTATTGCCAACGCGGCGCTGCTGCTTGAAGAATTTCTGGGCTAACTCTTTTTGCCCTGCTTCTAGGAAACTCAAAGCAAAGACACCGCTGGCTTTGATCATGGCGTGGGATTTGGAGTCTTGCTTGACGCAGTTGACAACTAAGGGAGGGGTAAAAGAAGATTGCATCACCCAGCTAGCGGTGAAACCGTTGACTTCCTCCCCGTCTTTGACACCGCAGATGTACAATCCGTGAGGGATTTTCCGCAAGATGGTCTTTTTAGCTTGTTCGTCTAGCACGGGCTTACCTGTTCGATCGATAATTCTACACCGCTCAGTTTACCAATGTCGGGCCCACAAACCCACCTGTCTTAAGGGCTATTCGCTAATATTGCCTTTTTCGATCCCAAACTTGACACCAGTTTTAAGTGAAAATTAACAACTCAAAACTATCAAGAAACTCCATACTTTTTAAACCAATCTTGCATCCGTTTCCAAGCATCCTTAGCTTCTTTTTCCCGGTAACTGGGGCGATAGTCAGCGTTAAAAGCGTGGGGCGCATCTGGATAAAGCACAATTTCGGAACCGCTGCTACCAGTTTTGAGAACTTCCTGCATTTTCTCTACTGTATCGTTGGGAATTCCCTCGTCTTTGCCACCGTAAAGCCCCAATACAGGCACTTTCAAAGTTGCTGCAATGTCGATCGGCTGTTTGGGAGTTAAAGCCGTAGAATCGCCAACCAAACGCCCGTACCAAGCCACTCCAGCTTTGACTTTCGGGTTATGGGAAGAGTACAGCCAAACAATTCTGCCACCCCAGCAAAATCCTGTAATTCCCAACTTATTAATATTGCCTTTTCCTGATTTTTGTGCCCACTCTACGGTTGCATCTAAATCGGACATAACTTGCTCGTCAGGAACTTTCGAGACAACTTTACTCCTAATTTCTTGAATGTCGGTCATTTTAGAAACATCACCTTGACGGGCAAACATTTCTGGGGCGATCGCTAAATAACCTAATTTGGCAAAACGGCGGCAAATATCTTGAATGTGGGCGTGAACTCCGAAGATTTCTTGAATTACTAGAACCACGGGGAAATTGTTACCAGTAGCAGGCATTGCTCTGTAGGCTGGAATTGAGCCTTCTTTTACCGGAATTTTCACCTCACCTGCTATTAAACCAGCAGCATCGGTATTGATAACGGCAGCCGCAATAGGATGAACTGCTAAGGCAAATCCGGCGCTTAATGCGGTGACAGCGATAAATTGTCTGCGAGTTAAGTCTTTCATTGGTTATTGGTTATTGGTTATTGGTTATTGGGATATTGAAGTCAGAAGTCAGAAGGAAAAAAACAGCTATCCGTGTATCCGTGTCAAAATCCGTGTCGTGCCTTCTTGCTTATTCCTTCGATGGTCGGAACAGCCGATCGTGCTCTGGATGGTACAAGCGCGATCGCCCTTCTGCCGATTTTCCCAACGCCGGACTAATCACATACATTGTCGTTCTGATCAAATTATTTTCGCGCGTAGCAACGGCCATTTTGTCAAGGGGAACTAGCACAATTTTTTCATCGGGCCAGCCCAACCGATAACAAATCGCTACAGGCAAATCAGATGGGTAATGTTCCATCAATTTAGCTTGAGCTTGTTCGACATGGCGGGCGCTCAAATACAGGCACAAACTCGCTTGATGAGCCGCTAAACTCGCCAATTCTTCGCGATCTGGTACTTCGGTTCGACCGCTAATTCTGGTCAAAATAATTGTCTGTACAATTCCCGGAACTGTCAACTCAATTTTAAGTTTAGCCGCCGCAAGTTGGAAAGCGCTAATTCCCGGAATTACCTCAAAAGCAATTCCCTCGGAGGCCAAAGCTTGCATTTGTTCGCCCACAGCCCCGTAGAGACAGGGATCGCCGGAATGGAGGCGGACGACGCTTTTTCCGTCGCGCACTCGCTCCACCATCAAAGGTACAATCTCTTCGAGGGTCTTATCCGCAGTTTGGATCGCTTCAGCATCTGCGCGCACCCCCTGCAAAATTTGCTCTGGGACTAGCGAATCAGCAAATAATATGACATCGGCTGCAGCCAGTAATTTTTGAGCCTTAACAGTCAACAAATCCGGGTCTCCCGGGCCTGCACCTACAATGTATACCCCTGGAATTAGGGCTTCAATCTCTGTCAAACTCATGGCTGCTAAAAAATTTGCTAAATTTACGGACGCTTCCGGATGTACCTATTTTGGTTGGAAGTAATAGATGGTAGATGCACCCTGGTTTTGAACCCTAGAGACTAACCTCTCTGGGGTTTTTTATTGATCCTCTGGCAATTTCGGAGTGATCTTTGCCCGATCGCTATTGGGGGAGACAACATCGGGTAAAGGTCGATCGAGCAAATAAAGCCAAGCTAACCCGCCCAACCCTAAAACAATCCCAGTCAAGCTTACCATCTGTGCCGTCCGCAGCGGCCCGAACATCAAACTATCAGTCCGCAACCCTTCAATCCAGACTCTACCGGAACTGTAAGCTGCGATATAAACCAAAAACAAAGCACCAATTTTCAAACGAATTTTGCCCTGCAAATCGCGGAAAAACAAACTCAGAAGTAACCCAAATACTGCCAAATTCCATAAGGATTCGTATAGAAATGTGGGGTGGAAATATTCAAAATTAGCGTAGGCTGGCGGGCGGCTGTTTGGCGGAATATAGAGTTTCCAAGGCAAATCCGTAGGACTGCCAAAAGCTTCGGAGTTAAAGAAATTTCCCCAGCGTCCGATCGCCTGACCGAGAATTGCCGAAGGCGCGATTAAATCTGCCAATTGCCAAAAAGAAACTCGCTGGATTTTTGCAAAAATTAAAGCTGCGATCGTGCCCCCCAAAATCGCCCCGTGAATGGCAATTCCGCCTTTCCAAATCGCAATAATATCTTCAGGCCTCTGGGCGTATTGCGGCCACTCGAAAGCCACGTAATAAATTCGAGCGCAGGGAATAGCGCCCAAAACCAGCCAAATTGCCAAATCACCCAGCAATTCCGGGTTGACGCGGCGCTTTTCGGCCAAGTATTGGGAGAGACTGACCCCAATCAAGACGGCAGAAGCTATCAACAGCCCGTACCAGCGAATGGCTGCGGGGCCAAGTTGAAAGATAATTGGGCCCGGCGATGTAAATTGAAACGCTAAAGGCAGCGCAAGAATATTTAACACCATAAAATTTGCATTAATTGTGATGGAAAGCTGTCAAATTTGCATACCCTTTAACAAACTCCAGAGTTTATTTTAGGTGGCGGCGGTCATTTACACGCAATATTTGGAGAATTTTACCAAATATTAACTGAATTCTTGATTTGGAAGATTGCTGTCTAGAGTTTTTTTGTGAATCCACAATAAGAGCCCCCTAACCCCCTTTTTTTAAGGGGGGGAACCGGATTATTCTTAAAGTCCCCCTTCTTAAGGGGGATTTAGGGGGATCGAGATTCCGCCTTCTGCCTTTTACATAAGTGCCTTTTTGAGGATTAACGGCAGTTTTGGTCGAGAAGTTTTAATATGGAGGATGGCTTTAAATTTTCTAATGACCTATGTCTCCTACTTCCGTTTCTCAGGTGTACTCTTCTGGTAATTCCAAGGGTGCGAATCAGTCTCGCAAGACTGCTGCTTTGGCTGTTGAGTCGGGTAAAATTCCACCTCTGTTGGGGGCGAGTTTGGCTGAGTTAACGGAGTGGGTGCAGCAAAACGGGCAGCCTGCTTATCGGGGAAAGCAGTTGTACCAGTGGATTTATGAGAGAGGTGCGCGATCGATCTCTGACATTTCTGTATTCTCGAAGCAGTGGCGCGAGACTGTTGCTAAAATCCCGATCGGGCGATCGACCATTCACTATCGATCGGTCGCACCAGACGCCACGGTAAAGTATCTCTTAAAATTGGCAGACGGTCAAATCATTGAAACCGTAGGCATTCCCACCGATAAACGGCTGACTGTGTGCGTCTCAGCCCAAGTTGGCTGCGCGATGGGCTGCGACTTTTGCGCTACCGGAAAAGGCGGTTTCAAGCGCAATTTAGAAAAACACGAAATCGTCGATCAAGTCTTGACTGTACAGCAAGATTTTGGCCGCCGAGTCAGCCACATCGTATTTATGGGAATGGGCGAACCCCTGCTGAATTTCGATAATGTTGTAGCTGCTGTCAAGTGTTTGAATCAAGATGTAGGAATTGGACAGCGAAACATCACCATTTCCACAGTAGGAATTCGCAATCGCATCAGCCAACTAGCCGAACATCAACTGCAAGTTACCCTCGCCGTCAGCCTCCACGCTTCCAATCAAAGATTGCGCGAAGAGTTAATTCCTAGCGCCCGCCCTTATCCTTTGGGTGAGTTAATCGCCGAATGTCGGGAATATGTGCGATCGACTGGACGCAGATTAAGTTTTGAATACGTACTTTTAGCAGGTGTGAATGACTTGCCGGAACACGCAGCCGAGTTAGCAACTCACTTGCGCGGTTTTCAGTGTCACGTCAATTTGATTCCTTACAATCCGATTCAGGAAGCTGAATATAAGCGACCTACTCCCAATCGAATTAACAGTTTCGTTGCGACTTTGAAGGAAAAGAAAATTGCAGTTAGCGTGCGGTATTCTCGCGGCTTAGAAGCAGATGCAGCCTGCGGACAATTGCGGGCATCCGAGGTGGAGGCTTAGGTTTTTAACCGCTAAAATTTGTTGTATGGTGGGTTATATCTGAGATGTTCCACCATTCTCAACTAGCCTTTTGCAGGCGGGCAGGATGCCCAACCCCTACTCCCCACAAGAAGAAAACTCCATCTGTGTGGAACAGGCATCTTGCCTGTTCTTAAGAATGGTGCAATATCTGAGTTAGACCACGTTATTTTATCAATCATCGATAAACTATATTGTGACCGAAAGCATCCAGGATACAAGCCCCTGGATTCATCCGTCCAGAAATAAAAAACCTGTATCCGATAAAGGAACCCCCGAATTTATCCGTGGGGTCAATGCTTCGATTCTAAAATCTAAAATCTAAAATCTAAAATCTAAAATCTAAAATCTAAAATCGATTGACGCACCATACTAACTCTCTACAAGCGTTTAACAAGTATCCACCGCAACTCTAACGGCGGTGTTTCTTGCACAGGAAATAAATCGCGCCCGCTAGCCCAACTGACAAACCAAGGTGTCGGCGGCCACGCAGAGTCAGGCAAATGTTTTTGTTCGTATTCAATCACAGATTCATCGGAAATAATTTCTAACGGCAAACCCTCGATTGCTGCTTGCAATTCTTCTCTGGTAATCAGATAAGACCAACACAATTCAGACATTTGTTTTGCTATCTCGTCGGGTTCGTACCCATCTACAGCTAAGAAAGCACTGAATAAGATAAACCCGCCACTTAAAACAGCATCGGACATTTTGCCCAGGAAAAGACGAATTTGTTCGGGGTAGCGGAAGTGAGAGAGAACTTCGGTAGCAATGGCTAATTTGTAACGATAAGTTTTCATCCTCAATAATGGGTCTAAAACGTCGCCTTGGGTGACATTTATCGGCAAGTTTTCGGCGGTGGCTGCTGCTGATAGTTTCTCGGCAAATATCGGTGTTAGTTCGATCGCATCCACGGAATGACCTAACCTTGCTAAGGGCAAACTATTGCGCCCTGGGCCCGCACCAACATCTAAAATAGGTGCTTTTCCCGGTTCGCCTAATTCGGCGGCAATGGCGATGACTTTGGCATCGGGATGGCTGCCGAATAAAGGTTCGGGGCGAATATCCGGCCAGCTATGATATTTCTGGGCCATTGATTCGATTTGAATCTTGGTATTCAGAGTAATGCCGCCGGCTAAACCGCTTTGGGAATTGGCGGGAAAATAGGAGACTATGAGATTAGCGTGGGGGGAATTTTTGAATCCTTCTGCTAAGGCGTTGGCGATTAATGTTCGCAAGTTTTCAGCTTGGGCAGCGTCGATGTTTTGTCCGAGGATGTTTAAGAAGTCTGACAGTAATTTAAGATAGTCGTCTAGCATCGATGGCAAGCAAGGCAGATAGAATTCTCCCTTGAGGCCGATGCTTTTTTTGAGCCTTTCTTTGAGAATTAATTTCAGGCGATTCGAGTCTATCATTCGATTTTAGATTTTAGATTTTAGATTTTAGATTGACTCTCGCATTGAATCGGGAACCTAGAACAAGACTCTAAAATTTTGATCTTTGCAGCACTTACAGCATATTCGGTGGTTTATGAAGTACAGTAGAAACCTTAATTGTGTGCTGTTAATCTGTAGGGTGCGTCGCTACGAGATATTGGATATACAGCGGATTCCAGGTTTATAAAGTACACCCCAGAAACCGGGTTTCTTCTGGATTTCTCGCCAGAAACCGGTTTTATTCAAGAAACCCGGTTTCTCTGTACTTCACTTACCTGGAAAGTGCTGTAACTTACAGATTGACGGGTGGCGACGCACCAAACAGCGGGCCATCAGATTATGTGTACCACATATAAATGGAATATGCTGTAAGTCATTCGCAACTCTCCGTTTTTGGGCGGAGTCAGCGGCGGGCCTGTTTCGGGTGATTCGCCCACGGGCAATTTGGGGATAGATGCGGCACTGGTAAGGTTTTTAGTCACAATATTTTTGATTAGATTCGGCAATAAGTGCGATCGCACCGAGCATAATCTTGTGCTCTTGCACCTGAATTCTCGCGTGCAGCGTTTCTGCGGTATCATCAGGCAATACGGGCACCGCAGCCTGCATTAAAATCGGCCCGCTGTCTACTTCCAAACGGGCGATATGCACCGTACATCCGGTGATTTTAACCTTAGCGGCCAGTGCTTGCTCGACGGCGCGAATTCCTGGGAAACTCGGCAGTAAGCTGGGGTGAATGTTAATAACGCGATCGGGAAAAGCATCAAATAAAACTTCGGTAACAATTCGCATCCAACCAGCCATCACTACCCATTCTACATCATATTCTTGAAAAGTTTTGACAATTTTTGTATCTAATTCTTCGCGACTTTTGCAGTCGCGGTGATTGAGCAGAATGGAGGGAATGCCGTATTTTTCTGCTCTGGCTGCGGCTTTTGCTTCTGGGTTGTTGTAAATTAATACTGGGATTTTAGCGTTGATCTCTTTGTTTTGGATGGCTTGGGCAATTACCTCGAAGTTGCTGCCGCTTCCTGATGCTAAAACTCCTAATTTTAATGGAGGATGAGCCGGAGCGAGCGCACTTTTGCCAATCTCAGGAGAAATCAGGCAGGCATTGGAATTAACATATACTGGATTAGCGGTCATTCGATTTTAGATTTTAGATTTTAGATTTTGGATTGACTTGCGCGAGATAAATTCGGGGCGTGAGGATTTTAGATTTTAGATTTTGGATTGATTCCACGGATAAATCACGTGGCGGGTACCACATGAAGAAATTCTTGGTCATAAAGATAAAAACTATTCACTCGTATTCTACTATAGAGGTAAAGGGTAAGGTTTGTTTCGGCGCACTCTACATGGAGATATTGCGTAAGTCCTAAGTATATTATTTTTTTTCCCTGACCGAAAGCATCCAGGATACAAGCCTCCGGATTCATTCCGAAAGCAGACTCAGGACGGAGAAATAAAAAACCTGTATCCGATAAACCAGCCCCCGAATTTATCCGTGAGGTCAATGCTTCAATTCTAAAATCTAAAATCTAAAATCTAAAATTGATTGACTTACTGATTCAACCCTATTCTACAATATTCTCAAAAAACTCTTCCCTGAGAATCGAATAAAGTTTTAGATCCCAATATCTGTCTTTCACAAATAGGTGCTGTCGCAATACCCCTTCCAATTGCATCCCCACTTTTTCCATCACCCGCGCGGAAGCAATATTGTTAACTTCACATCGAGCCATAATTCGATTCAGCAACATCTCCCGAAAGCCGAATTCAATCACTGCATTAACAGCCTCGCTCATGTATCCTTCGCCCCAATAGCTCCTAGAAAGTGCGTAGCCAATTTCCGCGCGGCTGTGCGTCATGCTCCATTCGACAAATCCGCAAGTTCCGATAAACTTTTTCTCGACTTTGTGGACTATTCCCCAATCTACAAGCTCTCGTCTTTTGTACATTTTTGTAAGTGACCTGAGAAAGTATTTAGTGTCTTCGAGCGAGGTGTGAGTTGACCACATTGTGTATTGTGATACTTCGGGATTTGAGGCATACTCAAACATATCGATCGCATCGTTTAAAGTGATTTTTCGGAGCAGGAGCCTTTCAGTTTCTATAGTGGGTAAATGAGCTAATATATCGAGAAGGTTCATTTTTAGATTGACCTATATTGTGATACCATTTAAAACTAAAAGCTAAAATTTATAAGCCAATGGTTCAGATTAAATTTGGGCGTTTTAACTGGTTGGATAATGATGCGATCGCAGCTTGGACTTTTCTGGCCCCAGCTTTGCTGTTTCTGGGTACTTTTTTGATTTGGCCGATCGCCTATTTATTTTACCTCAGCTTTACCAGCGGCAGCTTTACCCAGTCGGGATTGCGTTGGATTGGCTTCAACAACTACTGGCGTCTAGTCACAAACCCGGATTTCTGGCAAATCCTCCAAAATACGCTCTATTTTACTACTGCAACAGTCATTCCCAGTTTAGTGATTCCATTGGGCTTAGCAGTTTTGCTAAATCGCTCGTTTGCTTGGCGAGGAGCTCTCCGCACCGCTTATTTTATTCCTTCGATTACCTCTTTAGTTGCAGTTGGCCTGGGTTGGCGGTGGTTGTTTCAAACCGAAGGCCCGGTGAATAGTGTGTTAATGGCGATCGGCTTAAATCCAATTCCTTGGCTTAGCAGCACAGTTTGGGCAATGCCTGTGATCATTCTGCTCAGTGTTTGGAAACAATTAGGCTTTAATATGGTAGTATTTTTAGCAGGATTGCAAGCAATTCCGGTAAATCGTTACGAAGCCGCAGAATTGGATGGAGCTAATGCTTGGCAGCAATTTTTGTACATCACTTTACCCGGTTTGCGGCCGACTTTAGTATTTGCTACTGTCACTACTGCTATTTTTACTCTGCGGAGTTTCGAGCAAGTTTACGTCATCACCGGCGGCGGCCCTTTAAACTCTACTAATTTGCTAGTTTATTATATTTACGAGCAAGCTTTTTCGCAATTTGATTTTGGCTATGCAGCCGCAGCGGCAACTTTCCTGATGGCTGTAGCTTTGCTATTAGTCTATTTACAACTAAAAGTTTGGGGCGAAGATACTTGATATCACATCCGGCAGTGTATGGGTGGGGCGGGGCGGGTTTACCGAATTGTTTGTTGTAGGCAATTATGGTTGGTAAAACCCGCCCCAACGCGCAAATTATACAATTAACAATGCCCAATGCCCGATGCCCAATGCCCGATGCCCAATGCCCAATTACCCATTCCCAATTTTATATTCCATGTACTCTGCTGTTTGTTGAGCTTGTGCTGTACCCAAAAGTTTGCCGACAACGTGCAGAGACATATCAATTCCCGCAGCAATTCCCCCAGAAGTGATGATTTTGCCGTTATCTACAAATCGCTGATTTTCGATAATAGTTGTGTTGGGCGCTAATTCTTTCAATAAATCCAATGCTTGATGGTGGGTAGTTGCTGCCAAACCTTCCAACAAACCAGCTTTTGCCAAAAGCAGCGAACCCGTACAGACAGAAAGCACTAATTCTGCTGTTCGGGCACAATCTTTTATCCAGTTAATAACTGCTGAATTATCGATTAACTTTCTAGTACCTTGTCCTCCCGGTACAATTAAAATATCCGGTGGCGGACAATCGGAAATGGTGCAGTCGGGATTTACACTCAAACCATTGCGGGTTTTGACAGCACCGGGATGTTCGGCTACGGTAGAGACTGCAAAAGGTCGCTCGCCCTTACTTAATTCTGATGTCACCGAAAACACTTCAAAAGGGCCTGCAAAGTCCAGTACCTCCACATCATCGAATATTAAAATAGCTACCTTCCTAGTTGCCATAAGACCTACTTCTGATAGAGGCAAAAAATCTCGGCGATTTGTTATCGTAGAACAGGTATAATTTAAATTATTAAAGCTATGCCGAAAAATATCCGCCATCGCGCCGTAACAATCTGTCTTTTATGTCTGGCTTGCGCCTTAGCAATTGCTGTTGCGCCAATTGTCACGCCCGCTCAATCCACAAGCCAATTAGAATTTCGCATTACTCAATTAGAAAGGCAAATTTCTGAACTCAGGGGACAAATCTACAGCTTGCAGAACCAAGGTTCGAGAGTTAACAGGCCTCAGTCTCCTGCCCCTTCCGGTTCTGGTCGCACAAATCCTAGACCGCTGTCGGGAGACCCGATGTTTGACAATTTAGCAACTTTGGCAATTGAAACTAAGCAAGATGTTATTAAAATTCAAGAGCGCTTGTCAAAGCTAGAAGCGTCGAGAAATCGCTAGAGAAGTCAATCGATTTTAGATTTTAGATTTTAGATTTTAGATTTTAGAATTGAAGCATTGACTTGCGCGAGATAAATACGTTCGGCAAGTTTCATCGGATACACATTTTTTATTTTTCCACGGATGAATCACGTGGCGGGTATTCTGGATGCTTTCGGTCATTAGTCATTGGTCATTGGTCATTAGTCAGAAGGAAGAGGTTCAAGGGAAGAGGGAAGAAGTCAGTAGTCATTAGTTAGAAGGATGAAGTCATATTATCCCCAACTCAAAACTCAAAACTCTCTGCCTCTCCCCTCTCCTTCTCTCCCATTCTCCGACGTTGAGGTCGAGAACAGCAGGGTCTGCTAAAAGTTAACTTGCAGAACTATTCAATGATATGGAAATAATAGGCTGCAACCACAAAATTGATGGCTAACAACAACAGAAACCAGCCTGCGCGAAATGTGTAAGGGAATTTGCCCGTTTTCATCACGGAGTCGGATTTTAATTGGTTCTTCGCTATCTCTGGCATAGGTAAAGCTCCTAATTGATAATGTCACTCTCTTTACAAATACCAGAGAGCGTCGCACTTATGCACAATCCTCTAGAGTTATTTTTTTTGACACTCCCCTGCCTGAAGGCGAGGGGATTCTTGGTTCTGCGACATACCTTAAAACTATCTATCCTTGCGGCAGTGTTTAAACCTGGTATCCGTTCAAAAGAACCAAATATCGAGCTTAATTTAGATAGCCTCGCGAGGGTTTGTCTCCCCAAGCTTTCGAGAATTGCTTCTCTTGTTTCTGTGTGCCCCACAGTACATTTTAGACAGTACATTTTAGAAATAAAAAGTTTAGTCTCTGATTTTGGCTTACATTAGTTAGCCCAGCTATGTTTTTCGTGGTTTTCGCTACCCACTAACCATTATTGTTTTCCGACCAGTAGTTTGAGCGTGGTGTCTCATGTGTATCGGCGGTTATTCAACCTGTAGTCTAGTTATTGTACTCTACAATGAACACAATGCAAGAAAGTTCAAGAAAACACTTAACAAAAGTTGATAATTAATTAAAGCCGTCCTAGAAGGACGGGGCTTTATACCCAATTTCTTGGTAACAAGTTTATACCGAGTTGAATTCAAATTAGTTTCAATCGTTTTCTCCGGCGTGGTAGGAACTGCGGACGAGAGGCCCCGATCGCACGCGCTCAAAGCCCATCTCCCGCGCGATCGACCCAAAACGGTCAAATTCGGCTGGCGTCCAGTATTTACGCACTGGGAGGTGCTCTAGAGATGGTCTCATGTATTGACCGAGAGTGAGCCGATCGCACTTGGCGTCCCGCAAATCAATCATCGCTTCGACTATCTCGGCTTCGGTTTCCCCGTGCCCCAACATCAAACCGGATTTGGTGGGAATAGTTGGGTCATATTGCTTGACAATACGCAGAACGTCGATCGAGCGATCGTACTTCGCCCCCCTCCGCACTGGCCCTTGCAACCGCCGCACCGTCTCAATATTGTGGTTGTAACAAGCCGGTTTAGCCTCCACCACCGTGCGAATCCGCTGTCGCTGCAACTCATCGAGACCGCAATTCTCCCCCTCGGCGGGCACGGGGAGGGCGGGCACGGGGGCACCGCCCCTACCTGTTCCCCCCCAAAAATCCGGCGTCAGTACCTCAACTTCAGTATGCGGGTTCAGAAGGCGGATTTGGGCGATCGTCCTGGCAAACCAACCCGCACCCCCATCCGGCAAATCATCCCTCGCCACCGAAGTCAGCACCGCATAGCGCAAACCCAACAACTGCACAGCCTCGGCCACCTTTTGCGGTTCCTCCGGGTCTAGGGGCATCGGAGAATGACCTTTATCTACTTGACAAAAAGCACAAGCGCGGGTGCAAGTGGGCCCCATCAACAAAAAAGTCGCCGTTTTTTGGGCGTAGCACTCGCCCCGGTTGGGGCATCTCCCCTCCTCACAAATCGTGTGAATTTGCCGCTGTTTGATAATTTTTTGCACTTGGGAAATTTCGCTAGCTTTGCCAACGGGCCTACGCAACCACTCCGGCATCGCCTCGATTTCACCCCGCATTTGAGCGGCAACTGCTTTGACAGTAGGAGTTTTAGGAGTTTGGGGCGACATAAAATTAAGTGGTGATTGAGTTAATTCCTTCGATCGTATCCGAAATCAAAGCCCCTGAACTTGTAGGAGTATCACCCGAAATCCGAATCGCGCCGAAATGCAACAAAACTAAACTCGCCCAGAATTATGGGTAGAATTCTGTTAGGGATATACTGAAGGTTGCAAATCATCACTCATTCATTACTGAAGGAGTCAGTCGTGGCTGGTCAAAAAATCTTGGTAATCGATGACAGTAAAGTCATCCGCGTCCGAGTCCGAGAGATGTTGCCGCAGGGTAACTTTGAAGTTCTAGAAGCAAAAGACGGCGAAGAGGGACTCAAACTGATCCGTCAAGCCCGGCCCAATCTAATTATGTTAGATTTCCTACTGCCCAAAGTCAGCGGTTGGGAAGTGTATCAAAAAGTGCAAGCCCATCCTGAGCTTTCTAAGATACCTTTGGTGATCATGTCGGGCCGCGAAGAAGAGGTGATGGAAAAAATTCCGAAACCCTTTGAGAAGCATTTTTTTGCATTCATCGCCAAACCGTTTGAAAAGAAGCAGCTAACCGAGGCGATCAAATCGGCCATGGTACTGGCCAAAAAGAAACCAGTGCCGGAAGCCCCAGCAGCCCCCGCTGCAGCCACTTCTGGAGCGGGCGCCGCCGAAATTCAGGCGATGACTGTGAAAATGGCGAAAATGCAAGCGGAAATTGATGCACTCAAAAAACAAATGACTCAGGTGATTACGATCATCAAGCAGAAATTGAAATAATTCTGCTGTTTTTTGAAGGCACTTATGTAGAAGGAAACTTCCACACCGTGAAACTTTCAGTTGAGTCTCAAAGGCTGCGATTTTATCCGCATTTTTTTGCCAAATTGTTTGAGCGAGTGCGATCGCAAATAGCCTGCAACTGGTTTCTCAAAATCCCAGTGAGAAAATCAATTAAAAGTTAAAAATAAAATAAGGGAGGAAATTAATTATTAAATTATATTAGGATTTTTAATTCCCGCTCGTTCCACACTCAATTATCAACTCCTCAGTCTCATTTTTTTGGTTAATGACTAACGACTATTCCGATTTTTTGCCTCAACTGCGTGCCTCAACAGAGCAATTATTGAAAAGATTAGACTGCTTCGATCGAGCGCAGGTATTAGCGATCGGAGATTTGACCTTGGACGAGTTTCTTACCGGACAAGTAGAGCGAATTTCCCGCGAAGCACCTGTGTTGATTTTGCGCTACGAAAATACTCAGCAAGTACCCGGAGGTGGCGCAAATGCTGTCTATAATTTAGCCAAACTGGGAGGCAAAGTAAAAGTTGCTGGTTTGGTGGGAAAAGACGACCAGGGAAAGGCTTTGTGCGGTATTTTTGAGGCGGCGGGAATTGATACGGGTGGGATTTTAATCGATTCGCAGCGTCCAACTGTCACCAAAACTCGAATCTCCGGGCACGCGCGGCAGTCGGTGACTCAGCAAATTGTACGAGTCGATCGCAAATCGGACGAGTTGCCGGATTTAGATTTGCAGTTGCAACTGGCAGACTACATCCGGCAGCAAATACCGACAGTAGATGCCGTGGTTTGTTCCGACTACGGCGACGGAGTTTGGACGAATTTGGCGATCGAATCGGCAGTGGTTCCCGGCAAAACAATTGTAGACGCTCAAATAAATTTGCAGCGATATTCTGGAGCAATGCTGTTTACTCCGAACTTGCCAGAAGCCGAGCAAGCCGTCGGATATGCTATCAAAAACCCTCAAACTTTAATGCAAGCAGGACGCGATTTATTGAACTTAACTCAAGCTCAAAAAATCCTGATTACTCGCGGTGAAGAAGGGATGAGTTTGTTTGAAAGGGCGATCGGCGAAGAAATCAAAAATTCACCCCCTCCAACATCCATTTGTGAAAAGGGGGAATTTGCCATTCAAAGTTGGGACATTCCCCCTTTTAACAAGACTGATGTATTTGACGTAACCGGTGCTGGAGATACAGTTGTAGCAGCAATGACTTTAGCTTTGTGCGTCGGTGCATCCGGTTGGGAAGCGGCAGTTTTGGGCAATTTGGCGGCTAGTATTGTCGTGCGTCAATTCGGTACGGCAACGACGACTGCAGACGAAATGAAAGAAGCTTTGAAAACGATGATCGATCACTAATCAGTTGTAATGGGTGATTGATTATTACTTGTTCCCAGGCTCTTCCTGGTAACGCAGATCCGGAGGCTCAGCCTCCAATTTACTTGTTCCCAGGCTCTTCCTGGTAACGCAGATCCGGAGGCTCAGCCTCCAATTTTCCCATCGCTTTTCGAGGCTGAGCCTCTAGATATCGGTTCCCAGGCAGAGCATGGGAACCAGCGATTAAAGGCCGGGGCGGGTTTACAGATTTTCCCGTTTCTATTCAATATCTTGGCGAACCCGCCCCTACAGGAAT
>NZ_JAUBOR010000092.1:0-5507 GCF_036700305.1 Microcoleus sp. Z1_A1 | reverse complement strand
ACTAACCAGAGGGTTAGGCTAATCGTCCTTGGATATTCTTTATCCATTTGGATTAAACGAGTCGCACTCCACGCAATTGTACTGTACCCTTGTCCAATAATTACGCCCCCCTGATATTCATGGGTTCTATCTTTTAATGTTTTAGCATCTGGTCTCCCCCATGCAGTGTGGTCAATTGCCACTAACAGATGTTCTGCTACGGGTACTTGCTGTTCTAATTGCTGGAGATACAGCAGCATCAGTTTTTTCCGGTCTGGCCTACAGTCTTGCAATGCCTCGTAAACGCTTGACCATTGACGATTAAATAATGGATTGAGCGAAAATTCGGCCAAACATGACGAATTACTGGTGGTCATCACTGCATCCATGAGCTCGAATGTTGCATCCTTGCCTCGTACCAATAACTCGTATGCTTCTTGACGAAAGTCCTTTAATCGTTCACTGTTCATTTAAGGAGTGAATAGGTTGTTATTTTTCACCCTCATTCTCTCCTTAACGGTGGCTCTAGTTTTTCTTGGGCCACCGTTCTCATCTTTAGTTAGTCTAAACTACAGTTTTTTCTGTTACCCCTATTTATTGAGCGGATACCTTTCTTCCATATTAAAAAAGCAGATAGAAAGAGGTGATCGCATAAACTAGCATTTTCAATACACCTCATCATGGCTACCAATATCAAGCAAGAGAATTTCCTCATCTCCTGACTCTGGATTCTCAACAAAATTAAATACAATCCGACAGTCATACTCCACAGAACAAGCCCAAGATCCCGCTAACTGACCTTTGAGTTTGTGTGTTTGTAGTGATGGCTCGAAAGAGTTTTCTGCCAAAAGTCTTAAAATAGCTTCAACTTTGGGCTGTAGTTCCGGGTGTTTGCGAATGAGGGCTTTGTAAGCACGTTTAAATGATTGAGCAAAGGTGATAAGTTTCAACGGTTTAGCTCCGCGATCGCTTCATTAACTGTACCTCGAAAGACCTTTCCAGATTGATAGTCTTGTTTTCCTTGTGCAATGTTAGCAGCAATTTCGGTGCGACGGCGATCGCTAAGTCTCCGGTGCATGATGACAAGTAAAGCAGTTTGTTCGTCTATAGACAAGGTTTCGATCTCGTCTAAAATGCTGTCAAATGTTGAGGTTTGCATGGTGAATTAGGTTTTGTGGCGATAATGGCTGTCTTATTTTACTTGAGTTTAAGGGAATTTGCTGAAGGCGATGGCACCTCCGATCGCCTGCTTTAAAGTTGAAGCGCGTGAAGCGAAGCTATCCCGTAGGGCATCGCCCTCCAAGTCAAATCCCTTCCACTCCATCATACTTTCAAGGATTCTCGCTGCTGTTCACTACAAGGCACTCCATAAGCAGTATACGGTCTAACATCAGGCGGTTGCAGTCCCAAAACAATTGATTTAGCCGGAATTCCCGCTGCAACTAACTCCTCAGCAATCAGGCGATCGGTATTATTTGCTTGAATCCACACCTGACCATCAATAATATCAATATGAATCACGCAATGGTGAATGCGCTGCTCGTTAAACCAACCTATATTGATTAACATATAGCGGTCATTTTCTACATCAAAAATTGTGGCGTTTTGCGTCCCACTATCACAAACGGGAATCTCAGCGTATTCAGTAAGGAGCTGTCTAACAAGTTGGCGATAATTATTTAAGCTATCCATTGTACTATTTCCTCGGTTTTTGGGTTGAAAACAACCAAATTTAGGCGGTTATTATCTAGCAATATCTGACCAAAATTTTCTCCTTCAAAAAGCTCTGTAAAAGCATTTAGTAGAATTGCCAGATACAGTTGTCTTTCTGATTCCGTCCGTTTTGCGATGTCATAGTAAAGAGTATATTTACCCAAAGCTTGCTCTAAATCTGCAATTCTAGACTCTCTGATAAAACTTTTAACTTCAACGGCTATCTTGCGATCGTTGTTCTCAGCAGCTAATAGCTGTTCGGCACCAAGATCGATCGATAGGTTTCTCTTCGCCCAAGCCAAGGGATACGGATCGTGGGTAATTGTCCAGCCAGCCTTAATCAGAGCCTGTTTGACAACTTGATGATAAATGTCTCTTGCTGGCACGATCGCTCTCTTTTGCGATCGAGGTTGACACTGACTATTATAATGTGCAGAAGTCTCAACCATTATTCGAGAAATTCAATCTCAAACAACACGATCGCCCGTAAGCGTTGCCCTCGAAGAGGATCGCCCCACCCAAATAGTCCTGAACCCACATCGAGGCCAGAAACCGGGTTTCTTCCTATATCTCTAGCCCAGAATCTGCGATTTTTCATAGAAACCCGGTTTCTTCCCGTAACTCCTACCAAATCAAAATCTGGCAATACCCTAAATATAATTAAAATTTGTTAAGATTAACTCGACCTCAGCGCCGGCATCCCATCCGCCGCTAAACCTGCCCTTCCCCAGTCCCCACAACAATGCTGCGACTCGAACACATCAGTAAAATTTACCCCACAGGCGTCGTACTCAAAGATGTCACCTGGGAAGTCAAACCGGGCGATCGCATCGGCTTAGTCGGCGTTAACGGTGCCGGTAAATCCACCCAACTCAAAATCATCGCCGGCGAAATCGAACCCACCGCAGGCGAAGTCATTCGCCCCGCCAGCCTCCACATCGCCTACCTCTCCCAAGAATTTGAAGTAGATCCGACTCGCACCGTCAAAGAAGAATTTTGGCGCGCCTTCAGCGAAGCCAACGAAGTCCACGAATCCCTGATGCAAGTCCATCGAGACTTGGAAAACTCCTCTCCAGAAAATCTCGACGAACTGATCCACAAAATGGATCGGCTGCAACGGCAATTTGAAGGCTTAAACGGCTACGGTTTAGAAGCCCAAATCGAGAAAATTCTGCCCGAAATCGGATTTGAACCCGAAGATGGCGATCGATTAGTCAGCGCCTTCAGCGGCGGCTGGCAAATGCGGATGAGTTTGGGCAAAATTCTCCTGCAAAAACCCGACATCCTGCTGCTAGACGAACCTACCAACCACCTCGACTTAGAAACGATCGAATGGCTGGAAGTATACCTCAAAGGGCTGACAACCCCAATGGTAATCGTATCCCATGACCGAGAATTTCTCGATCGGCTCTGCACCCAAATCGTCGAAACCGAACGCGGCGTTTCCAGCACCTACCTTGGCAACTACTCCTCCTATCTGCTACAAAAAGCAGAAGCCAGAGAAGCCCAACTCAGCGCCTACGAAAGCCAGCAAAAAGAACTCGAAAAACAGCAAGCATTCGTTGAAAAATTCCGCGCCAGCGCTACTCGCAGCACCCAAGCCAAAAGCCGCGAGAAACAGTTAGACAAAATCGAACGCATCGAAGCGCCCACCGGCGGATTAAAAACTTTGCATTTCCGGTTTCCCCCCGCACCCCGCAGCGGCCGCGAAGTAGCAATAATTGAAGATTTGGTACACACCTACGGCGAAAAAATCCTATTTTTAGGAGCCGACTTATTAATTGAAAGGGGCGATCGCATAGCCTTTCTCGGCCCCAACGGCGCGGGTAAATCTACTCTGCTGCGGATGATTATGGGCTTGGAAAAGCCGACTGAAGGTACTGTCAAATTGGGAGGCCACAACGTCATCCCCGGTTACTTTGAACAGAATCAGGCAGAGGCCTTAGATTTGAATAAAAGCGTGATGCAAACGATTCACGACGAAGTACCCGACTGGAAAAATGAAGAAGTTCGGACTTTGTTGGGCCGTTTCTTATTTACGGGCGAAACAGTATTCAAACAAGTTGGCGCTTTAAGCGGCGGCGAAAAAGCCCGCCTAGCTTTGGCAAAAATGCTGTTGACTCCTGTGAATTTGCTAATTTTGGACGAACCTACAAATCACCTCGATATTCCGGCGAAAGAGATGATGGAAGAGGCGATTCAGAATTATGACGGTACCGTAATTATCGTTTCGCACGATCGCTATTTCATCTCCCAAGTCGCTAACAAAATAGTCGAGATTCGGGACGGAGAGTTTCGCCCTTATTTGGGAGATTACCACTACTATCTCGATAAAATAGCTGAAGAAAAAGAGCTAGCCAAGTTAGCCAAAATTGAAGCAGAAAAAGCAGCTAAAAAAGCAGAAAAAGAAGCGAAGAAAAAAGCTGCTGCTAAGCAAAAATAAACTTGCATCCCACGCAGATAAACCTTAAATCCGCGTTTATCTGCGTGCATCTGCGGTTTAAAAAGCATCTGATTCTTAACTAACCCAAAATTCGACTAATCATCTGATTCGCCTGGGACTCGTAACTCCCACCAAACAATTTAAAATGATTTAAAATGTGATAGAGATTATAAAGAGTTTTGCGTTCTTCATACCCTGAATCCAAAGGCAAAACCTGATTATATCCCCGGTAAAACTGCGCCGGAAATCCACCAAATAGCTCGGTCATCGCAAGATCAACTTCTCTATCTCCCAAATATGCCGCCGGGTCAAAAATCACCGGTTCCCCCGCAGATGTCACCCCCGCATTTCCCCCCCACAAATCCCCGTGAACTAGCGAGGGTTGAGGTTCATAACCAGCTAACAATTCAGGAATCATCTCTAATAAACGTTCTCCTTGCGGAAAATGACCTCCCCGGCGCCTAGCCAATTTTAACTGATAACCAATCCGATGTTCGGCCCAAAATTCGGCCCAATTTGCCGTCCAATTATTAATTTGTATAGTTGAGCCGATCGTATTATTAATCTCCCAACCAAAAAATCCCCTTAGCAAGCTAGAATTAGGCTCTTCTCCCCCCCTTAGCAAGCTAGAATTAGGCTCTTCTCCCCCCCTTAGCAAGGGGGGGCTGGGGGGGGTGTATTTGTGCATTTCGGCGAGTTTTCGCCCCATTTCTTCCCAAGCTCGATCGCCCCCGCGTCCTCCCAAATCCAGCCATTCCAGCACAATATAAGCGGAATTCCCCTCAGTTCCCCAGCAAATCGGCTCAGGTACTCGAATCGTCTGGGTTTCCCGCATTTGCTGCAAACCCAGCGCTTCAGCTTCAAACATCGCGACTTGGGAAGCTTGATTGATTTTCACGAAGTAAGTGCGGGAACTGCTGCTGATATAATAGCCTTGATTGATGCAGCCACCGCTGACGGAACGGCGATTGTCGATCGAAAATGTTTCTCCGGCTGTTTCAGAGATGTGCGCGGCAATTTTCTCCCACATAGCATGAAATCGTGTTGAGGGTTGAGGGCGATCGAAATTACTTTAACAGGTATAGCAAATTAAAAATTAATCAGCAAAAACAACAAAGCTTAATTAGCAAAAACAACAAAGCACCTATCTGTACAGAGAGGTGCTTTTGTTTAAAAATGGTTCCAGGGATTGAGCTATTTTCGAGCTGGAACCAGGGCGTTTAACCATCTAAAAATTAGTAGTATCTCAGTGATGCCACTGAGTATTTTGAAACTACCAAAAAGTAGTAAGGGTGAAAAACCCTGAAGACTGCAGAGAATTAAGTCATCATCATCACCATGTAGAAAGAGAGGTCAAGCCCTCGGTCTATTA
>NZ_JAUBOR010000091.1:0-5575 GCF_036700305.1 Microcoleus sp. Z1_A1 | reverse complement strand
ACTTTGATTGGGGGTATGGGGAACGATCGCTTTGTGTTAAGCGCTAATAGTGGTATTGATACTATCCTCAATTTTTCTGTAGGAAGTGATAAGTTTGTTCTGGCTGGTGGCTTGAGTTTTGAGGCTTTGCAAATTAATTCGACTGCCAATAGCACACTGCTACAAGTTGCGGCGACTGGGGAGGTTTTGGCTCAGGTTTTTGGCGCTGATAATTTGCTGAGTAATCGGGATTTTCTCACTCTTTCTCCTTAAGACCAAAGCGCATTAAATATGCTGCATTTTTTCCTATGCTTTTAGCAACTCGGTTTATTTGATAAACCGAGTTTTTGAATGTAGCATAAAAAATAGTAATTTGGAGATTTTGGGGGTTATTCGACTCAATAATAACCAGAAAAAGGGTTTTTATTGAGTCATTTGGTCATGAAAAACAAAACAAAAAAAGTTTAAAACTACAAAAAATATAACCATTTCTTGAGTATCATATAGATGATTTGAGAGTCGGCTGATTGAGATCGATCAAATTGGGTTTGATAAAAACTCGAGTCGTAATAAAAATCGCATACATTAACCCCTTTGATACTACAAAAATACAAAGCTGTCAACTACTTTTAGGTAAAAAATATCTAATTTTACGGTAATTTATCGTAGATTGTGCTAATTTTTTTCATTTCAAAATAATTTAGGCTCACGTCTGAATTGGCGAAAAAAAAACCTGATTTACCAGCGAAATAGAGCGAACTGCTACTTTGGGAAGATGTCGATCCAAACAAAAACGAAGTAAAAATAACTTGTTAACTATGCGAAATCGAGAAATGAGCAGTTAGAAATTTCCCATTAGCAATTAACAATAATATCTACCACTGAAGATTGAAAGTTAATAGATCAAGGAGCTATGTAACTCATGAAACATTTAGGGTGCAACTACTCTTCGCCAATTCACCAATCAAGTTGCGATCGCCGCTACACTTACTGCATAAAAAGTTCTTGGAGTGGGCCGTCGTTAGTGGGTGATATGGCGCTCGATATTTCCGGTTTAACAAAAGCGACTCGGGGCGTCAAGACTACACATACAAAACATTTAGTTTGCATCGATCCGAGGGTAGAGAATTATCAGCATCTTGCCAGCGGAGTCAAACCAGGGACAGAGATAATTGTCCTCGATCGAACTCTGGACGGAGTAGAACAAATTACCGAGATTCTAGCTAAACGCAGTTTAATTGCCAGCCTTCAGATTGTTGCTCACGGCAATGAAGCTTCCGTGCAACTGGGGTCAACTTTACTGACGAATGAAAACTTATCAAAGTACGATCGGCATTTGCAGCAGTGGCGAAATGCCTTAAGCGAAAAAGCCGATATTTTATTATTATCGTGTAAGGTTGGGGCTGGAAAATCCGGGATTGCTTTCGTGCGGAAGCTGAGAGAATTAACAGGCGCAAATATAGCGGCTTCCAACAATCTAATTGGTAGTGCCAAATTAGGAGGAAACTGGCAATTAAATGTTACAGCAGGACGAGTAAAAACAGCAATAGCCTTTGAAACAAACACCCAGGAAAATTACAGCGCTGTCCTCATTAATTTAGTGGATGAAAGTTTTCAAGATGCAAGTCTAATCGGGCCTTGGATCTCTGGGGTAACAGGCATTTCAGATGCTCCAGCTTTAACAGCAGGAACCGGAACAGAGAGTTTTCCGGGCTTGAACATAGACCCGGTTGGCAGCGGGGCGTTGAGATTAACTACAAGAACTTTTGACCAATCTACTTTTGTCATCTATAACAGTCAGGTTCCTGTCAACAGCGGTCTTAAAATTGTCTTCGATATATTTGCCTACGACGGCACTACACGTCCTGATCGTCCTGATTTAGCAGGGCAGACAGGGGACGGCATAAGTTTCTTTTTAATTGACGGTACTGTGACCCCAACAGTAGCTGGAGGCTATGGAGGTTCTCTCGGCTACGCGCAAAATACAGATACAAATCAGTCCGGTTTACGGGGAGGTTATTTAGGAATTGGATTGGATGAATTCGGAAATTTCTCAACTACAACTCAAGGGCGGGTAGGCGGACTTCCGGGGGGAATTAGACGAGATTCGGTAACGCTTCGAGGTAGCGAAGTTACGCAATATCAATTTTTAACTTCTACGTTTGTGCCGCAGGGAATAGATAATATTCCCGATACCGTAAATCCTCTGCCTCCAAACGGGCCGAACAATGCCATTACCAGCAGTCGCGAAGAAGCCAGAAGAAGAGTTCAAATTATTTTGCAACCCCCCACTTCTGCAACGCCAAACCGTCTCACTGTTAACTTTGATCTCAACAATAATGGTTTGTTTACAGATCAGGGCGAGACTATTATCGACATTGCCAATTTAGAGGACTTAAACGGGCCAATCCCGGCAACATTCAAATTTGGTTTTGCTGGTTCAACGGGAGCCGCAACAAATATTCACGACGTTCGCACTTTGTCGATCCAAACTATAGACGTGCCGCTTACTACAGCAGATGTTGCCTCAACGAAAACAGGCCCGGCGGCAGCGGCACCGGGTAGCAGCATCACTTACACAATTACGACGGTAAATAACGGCCCGGACGCCGCCGAAAACGTGGTGGTTGAAGATCAATTGCCCGTCGGGGCAGTATTTGGCAGTGCCGACGGCAACGGCACTTTCAACCCGACAACGAGACTGGTTTCCTGGAGTATTCCGAATTTACCTGTTGGGGCCACAGCCACCCGCACCGTAACTGTTACGACCCCAACTACACTCGGCCCTATTACAAATAGTGTATTCAGCAGCAGCAGCACGATCGATCCCGTACCCGGTAACAACAGTGGCAGCCGCCCGGATGCGAGAGTCACGACCACTATTACGAACGATAGCGCTGATGTAGTGACGCGTAAAATTGGGCCCGCTACTGCGATCGCGGGTTCGACTGTCACCTACACAATTACGGCAGCCAACAGTGGGCCGAGTGCGGCAACCAATGTGGCGATCGCCGACACCATTGTTCCTGGTTTAACAGGAGTCAGCGTCTCCGAGGGCGGAAGTTACAACGCAACTACAGGTATTGTGACTTGGACGGCGATCCCATCCCTAGCCAGCGCAACCAGCGCCAACAGAACCGTCAGTTTCGCAGTTCCCGCCACCGGTGGCACCGTCGCCAACACTGCTAGCAGTACCTCGATTACCCCAGACCCCAATCCCGGCAACAACAACGGCAGCAGCCCCGAAGCGCGAGTCACCACTACTATCACCGATAGCGCCGATGTAGTGACGCGCAAAACCGGGCCCGCTACTGCGATCGCGGGTTCGACTGTCACCTACACAATTACGGCAGCCAACAGTGGGCCGAGTGCGGCAACCAATGTGGCGATCGCCGACACCATTGTTCCTGGTTTAACAGGAGTCAGCGTCTCCGAGGGCGGAAGTTACAACGCAACTACAGGTATTGTGACTTGGACGGCGATCCCATCCCTAGCCCGCGCAGCCAGCACCAACAGAACCGTCAGTTTCGCAGTTCCCGCCACCGGCGGCACCGTCGCCAACACTGCTAGCAGCACCTCAACCACTAATGACCCCAATCCCGGCAACAACAATGGCAGCAGCCCGTCGGCAAGAGTCACCACCACGATCGCCGATAGCGCCGATGTAGTGACGCGCAAAATTGGGCCCGCTACTGCGATCGCGGGTTCGACTGTCACCTACACAATTACGGCAGCCAACACTGGGCCGAGTGCGGCAATCAATGTGGCGATCGCCGACAGCATTGTTCCGGGCTTAACAGGAGTCAGCGTCTCCGAGGGCGGAAGTTACAACGCAACTACAGGTATTGTGACTTGGACGGCGATCCCATCCCTAGCCAGCGCAGCCAGCACAAACAGAACCGTCAGTTTCGCAGTTCCCGCCACCGGTGGCCCCATCACCAACACTGCTAGCAGCACCTCAACGAGTCCAGACCCCAATCCTGCCAACAACAACGGCAGCAGCCCCGAAGCGCGAGTCACCACTACGATCGCCGATAGCGCCGATGTAGTGACGCTCAAAACCGGGCCCGCTACTGCGATCGCGGGTTCGACTGTCACCTACACCATTCTCACCGAAAACAGAGGGCCCAGTACCGCCACCAACATCACCGTTACAGACAGCATCGTTCCCGGTTTAACGGGCGTCACAGCATCCAACGGCGGTACTTACAACCCTGACACAGGCATTGTCAGCTTTCCGCCCATTGCCAGCTTAGCTGACGGCGTGACCGTCAGCCGGAGAGTCACATTCCCAGTCTCGGCGACCAGCACTGTCAGCAACACGGCAAGAAGTACCTCAACCACTAATGACCCGAATCCCGGCAACAATAACGGCAGCGATTCCGTCGCAACTGTTACCACCAGCATCGCCTCTGCGCCGACTCCGACTCCCCCACTCCCACCGACTCCGACTCCGACTCCCGCCAACCTACGGCCGATAGCTAGCAACGTCAACCTCGAAATCGCCCCCAGCAGCACTGTGGCGATCGCAGGACTGGGAGGAAGCGACCCCGACGGGTCGATCGCATCTTTCACGATCAACACCGTCCCACCAGCAAATGAAGGGCTGGTATTTTTAGGCAATCCCGATACTGGCGGCACGATTGTCACCGCCGGTCAAATTCTGACACCTGCTGACATTAACCAATTATTTTTCCAATCGACAGGCAACTTTACAAAAGCAAATTTCACCTACAGCGCTACAGACAACCAGGGCGCTACCAGCCGCGCCAGCGCTACTGTCTCGGCGGTGCTGCCGGAGCCCAACAAACCGCCAGTAGCTAACAACGTCAACCTCGAAATCGCCCCCAGCAGCACTGTGGCGATCGCAGGACTAGGCGGCACAGATCCAGACGGTTCGATCGAATCCTTCACCATCAACACCATCCCACCAGCAAATGAAGGGCTGATATTTTTAGGCAATCCCGAAACAGGTGGCAGGATTATCCGCGCCGGTCAAATTCTGACACCTGCTGAGATTAACCAATTATTTTTCCAATCGACAGCCAACTTTACAACAGCAAATTTCACCTACAGCGCTACAGACAACCTCGGCGCTACCAGCCCCGCCAGCGCTACTGTCTCTGCCATTCCCCTGAACGAACCAACACCAACACCCGCGCCGGAACCAACACCACCCGTCCCTGCGCCGGAACCAACACCCGTCCCTGCGCCGGAACCAACACCACCCGTCCCTGCGCCGGAACCAACACCCGCGCCCGCGCCGGAACCAACACCACCCGTCCCTGCGCCGGAACCAACACCCGCGCCGGAACCAACACCCACACCACCAACACCAACACCACCCGTCCCTGCGCCGGAACCAACACCCGCGCCAGAACCAACACCCGCGCCAGAACCAACACCCGCGCCGGAACCAACACCACCCGTCCCTGCACCCGAACCAACACCCGCCCCAGAACCAACACCACCAACACCCACACCCGCCCCAGAACCAACCCCCATATTCAACCCAGTAGCCGAACCAGATACCAGTTGCGGTTGCGACCCCCTGCCCCAGCCCCCTCTCATCGCATTTCTCCCCCCCCAGCCTTCA
>NZ_JAUBOR010000090.1:0-6000 GCF_036700305.1 Microcoleus sp. Z1_A1 | reverse complement strand
TGGAACTAAATATCTAATTTTTTTGGCTTTCCACGACTCCTGTCGGGGGCTTGCGTCCATCAGTCGATTTGAGATTTGAGATTTTAGATTTGAGATTTACTCCACAGATGAATTTGGGGGCTGGAACTAATATCTAATTTTTTTGCTGTCCACAATTCCTGTCGGGGGCTGGCATCCGTCAGTGGATTTTAGATTTTAGATTTGAGATTGACTCGACAGATGAATCTGCGGGCTTGTATCCGTCTTTGGGTAGGGTTAAATTTAACTTCTGTTGCGAAACTAGGGCGCGAGGCACAGATGACCCTTCGCGAGAAAACCGACAATTGATATTTATTTATATCTGTCGGCTCAGGTGATTTCTACCTAGCTGCATCATACCATTAGAGTTAGTCTAAAATCTCAATTCCCTTGAGTGCTGCGATTTCTTCGGAAATTGCCGCTATCATGAATATGCTGAAAACAGCGTGATTTCCAGCCGATGACTGGGGTGTCGCGCGATCGTCTAACCCTGAAAGCTCATAGTAAGATTCATCCGGCAGTCAACAAAATGGTAAACTGTTCGTGTCAGTACAAGACATTAAAACCTACCCCTGGACTGGGGGAAAGTCACGCCTAAAACATTGTAAGGAGATATCGCTACGCACACAACAGTGCAAACGTGGTGAGCCAGGGAACCTGAAAAATCAGGATATTAGGACTGCGAAGTCTTAAGAATCTCCGTCTGTTGAGAAAGCGGGGGTGTCAAATAATCGCCACGTATCAACCCGTCGAGGTTCAATCGCTAAAATAGTTCAGATCAGCACGCTTGCCCAAAGGCGTCAGGAACCCTTATGCAAAACTCTGTGGCAAAACACTACTTATGGGCTTTAGGTGAAGGGATCAAAGGGTGTAAGCCAGGCGATCTGATCGCTGGTCGCTACTTGGTCAAGCGCGATCGACTTCTTGTCGATACTCAACCCGAACACTTGCCGGAACTGCCCGATGAGATTCCGAGTGTTGTCACTCCTTATCTGAGACTGTTTGCCTATCAGTTGCACGTACCTCAAGTATACGGCCTGGTATCGTCCAAGATGAGCAAGCTATCGGGAGATATCTGGCTACTGGAAAACGTGCCTATTTTGAAGGTGACGGAATCTTTAATGCCGGAATTGGCGGATTCCTGGAAAGGAGCCGCAGCGATGCGCCAACTCAATTGGCTGTGGCAAATAGCCCAGTTGTGGCAGCCTTGTATCGCTCAGGGCGTGGCTTCGACGCTGCTGACTCCCGAACTGCTACGGGTGGAAGGGCAATTGGTGCGGTTTCTGGAATTGCAGCCCGATCGCAAACAGCCTCATTTGTCCCAGTTGGGCAAATTGTGGCAGCAGTGGCTCGAAGATGCTCACCCAACTATTGCCAATTTTTTGAGGCAACTTTGCCAGCAAATGGTTGCCGGTCAAGTGCGCCACGGCGAACAACTGATGAGCCAGTTGGATAAAGCTTTGGCAAAGTGCGGTCGATTTTACGATCGTCACGTTGAAATTGCCACGGGCACGGATGTAGGCAGATCCCGGGCTCACAACGAAGATGCTTGCTATCCGCCCAGCGGTACGCTGTTGGCAGGAAGCCCGGGTGCGGAAGCTTGCGCGATCGTCTGCGACGGTATCGGTGGACAAGACGGGGGCGAAGTCGCTTCGGAAGAAGCAATTGGTGTGCTGCGCGAAAAGTTGCAGCAAATGCCCCTACATCAAGCTAATTGGGACCCGTTGAGCCTGACTTCCAAGCTGGAACGGGCAGCTTGTGCTGCTAACGACAAGATAGCCAGTCGCAACGACAGCGAACACCGCCAAGGCCGCCAGCGGATGGGAACTACGCTAGTTATGGGTTTAGCCCACATTCACGAGCTTTACGTCGCCCACGTCGGAGACAGTCGGGCTTACTGGATTACCCGCACTGGCTGCTATCAACTTACTCTCGATGATAATGTGGCTTGCCGCGAGGTGCGTTTGGGCTACTCTCTCTACCGGGATGCTTTGGAACAAGTCGCCGCCGGAGCTCTGATTCAAGCTTTGGGGATTACTTCGTCCAACACTTTGCACCCGACTGTGCAGCGTTTTCCAGTGGATGAAGACTGCGTTTTGCTGCTGTGTTCCGACGGTTTGAGTGATAAAGACCGGGTTGAGGAATGTTGGGAAGCGGAGATTTTGCCAATTCTCGACGGTAGCATTAGTTTGGCTAAGGCGCGCGATCGACTGATTGAGATTGCTAATACTAGAAACGGTCACGATAACGTCACTGTTGCTTTAATTCACTGTCAAGCGCATTTGAGGGAAGACGGTAATACTTTTACAGAACTGTCTGTCGCACCTTTAGATACGCCGATCGAACTAATTTCCGATAGCGAGGATTTGCCAACGGATTTGAATGGGCCCACAAGCCTTGGCAATGGGAATTCTGAAGTAAAAACGCTGTTGTTACCGCCGGAAAAAAGCAAAAGTTTATTTTCGCTGCTGCTGAAAATTTTATTTTTATTAGGCTTGGGGGGTGTATTTGCTTATTTTTTCATCCCTCCGGTGGGTCGCGCGATCGATACTGCCGGGGAGTCGATTTTCGGGAAACGCGGTTTAATTAAAGCTGGAAAGACGCCGGAGAAAACAGTTGAATCTGTAGCTTCTCCGGTCAAATCTTTAGAAATCGGCTCGTTTATAGAGATTAAAAGTTCTGCGGCTGGGGAATTGGGAAAAGAGGGCGATCGCTTGGATTTGCGAGGCGCAATCGGTGAGTTGACTGTCAAAGGAACAGTCCCAGCCGGCAGCGTTTTGCAGGTGACAAACAAACAGCTTACGCCTCAAGGCAATTGGCTGGAATTGAAAGTTTGTTCGATTCCTGAAATAGTGCGATCGAACTCTCCCAAACCCGAGTCAAATAAAGATTTTTCTACAGTTTCAAAACCGACACTGAATCCATCTCCCGCTGTGGCAACTCCCACTCCCTCGCCTTCCCCGCCAGTTAAGCCAACAGTTGAAGTAGAAAGCGCCAACCTGCAACCGGGAGAAATTGGATGGATTCAAGAACAAGCTGCTGTTGATAAGGTACTCTCCAACCCAGCCCCCAACCTTAATCAACAGGGAAAATGCGTTAATTCTGACTCAACTCCCAATGCTAATTAAACTGTTAATGCTAGCTCCGACCGAGGTAATTTGAGTAACTTTAGGAAAATGGAAGATGCAGCTTGCTAAAAATATAATAGTTTAAGGCATACACAGAGTTCAAATAAAATTTGAGGCCGCTCAAGCCGAAGATTCATCAACTTCTTGATTCCCGATCAAACTATGACGAAAATTACAGACTATTTCCAGGGAGTTTATGCGGTAAATCTCCCTGAAAGGAAAGACCGACGGCAACTCATAGTCAAGGAATTAGAGAAAGCAGGAATGCCCCTCACGCCCCATAAGGTTGAGATATTTCCCGCAATCCGCCCCGACGAAGCTGGAGGTTTCCCCAGCATTGGGGCGAGGGGATGCTTTTACAGTCATTTAGCTATCCTCAAGCAGGCAAAAGACAAGGGGTTGAGCAATATTTTGATTGTAGAAGACGACCTAGAAATTTCAGCAAAGTTCACAACAGACCAAGCTGTTATCCTCGAACAACTCTGTCAGCAAGATTGGGATTTCGTCTACTTCGGACACGTCGAAGAGGTTGAACAAAAGTCTCCTGTCGCCCTCGTACCCTTTTCTGAGGGGCTGATGACCGCTCATTTTTACGCTGTCAATGGCAGGATTTTCGATCGCCTCCTGCGGTTTCTGGAAGAACTGCAACAGCGACCTCCGGGACATCCCGACGGCGGCCCGATGCACCTCGACGGAGCTTATTCTACTTTCCGATCTCAAAATCCCGATGTTGTCACCTTGATTGCTTCTCCAAACCTGGGGTGGCAAAGGAGTTCCCGTAGTGACATCACTCCTAAGTGGTTTGACCGTGTACCTGGGTTGAGTCGATTGGTAGGTGCAGGAAGAACCAGCAAAACAAGGCTGAAGCGTTGGCTTTCTAGTTAATTGAATTCGATTTTAAAATCCTTCGCTTATATCAAATCTGTTAGCACAATCGCCCGGAAAATAATTAATACCAAATCCGGGTTTATTAGTCCCTTTATGAAGGCGGCGGTTGAAACCTTTTGACCTCAAACTCTACAAATAAAGTCTGCCGGAGTTTACGCGACACGACGTAGCCTCAAACAGACAAGCGAGATCGATGGGATATTTAAGCCGGATTTGGTATCAGCATATTTGATATGATGCTTGATTCTAACCTAATTTGTTAGATACTTCTGCCAGTTTAGTCACCATTTGGGATACGGCTTTGTCAACTGCCTCGCTCAAAAGTGAGTCTTCATTGCTGCTGCCAGAATTGCCGCCAATACCCCTAACGGAAATATTAGAAGCGCTTTGATCTGCTTCTCCTACTGCTTTGGCAGTGGCAAGAATATCTCCCGAAGCTGTACCGATTAACCGCACATCTATTTGAACGGTAGCTTTGGTTTTTTGTGAACCGGCGCCGATTCCCATGAAACTGCCGCCGCCGGATTGTTTGTCGATATTAAACTTGGTAATGGTGCCGATGAGCACGGCGTCAACTCCTAATTGTTTGCCAATTTCGGCTGCTGTCCCGGCATCCATCGCGCCGCTGCGATTTTGCTGTTTGAGCACTTGTTCGAGTTTGCTGCGATCGACTACTGTATAAGTGCCGTTGTTGACCATAGTGAATGGGATTCAAGCCCCGTCCTTATAGGACGGCTTTTTATTTAGTTCCGGCAATCGAGCAATCATACTCCTAATCAATTCGGATTGAGTCATACCTCGCCTAGCAGCTTCATCAACAAGTTGCTTTTTTTCGGATTTTGTTACCCTCAAAAATATTTTTTTAGTTTTCATGCTTGTCCTGTCAAATGGCAATACATACAGTATAATTGAAGCAAGGAGGAAAAGACTTGAAAGCAAGATACCAGTATCGTTTTTATCCAACAAACCAACAACAGCAGAGTTTAGCTCGGTTGTTTGGTTGCGTCCGCGTTGTGTATAACGATGCTCTTGCGATCTGCAAACAATCCGAAAAGAAGCCAAAGTCCGCAGAGCTTCAAAAAACAGTCATCACTCAGGCAAAAAAGACTGAAGAAAGGGCGTGGTTGAGCGAAGTTTCAAACATTCCATTACAGCAGTCTGTAGCCGACCTAGAGATAGCTTTTAAGAACTTTTTCGACTCCTGTAAGGGAAAGAGAAAAGGGAGGAAAGTTGGCTATCCTAAATTCAAAAAACGGACTAACAGACAATCAGCAAGGCTTACCCGTGGGGGATTCTCTATTAAAGACGGAGGTGTTTATCTTGCAAAGATAGGTGTTGTTAAACCCATCTGGTCAAGAGAGTTCCCTGCAAGTCCTAGCTCTGTAACTGTTATCAAAGATTGCGCTAACCGTTATTTTTTAAGCTTTGTCGTAGATATTGAACCAATAAGTGTTGAAGCTAAGAACCAAAGCATCGGCATTGATTTGGGCATCAAAACATTTGCGGTAATGAGCAACGGTGAAAAGGCTGTGAGTCCCAGCTACAAAGCGCTAGATCGTAGAGTGCGTCAACTCCAGAGGCGGTTGGCTCGACAACAAAAAGACTCCAAGAGGCGAAACCGAACTAGGATTCAGATTGCCAAACGGCACAACCAAATTGCTGATACCCGTAAAGACTTCCTGCACAAATTATCAACCCAAGTCGTTAGCGAAAACCAAACTATCGTACTGGAAGATTTGAACGTGTCAGGGATGGTTAAAAACCGCAAACTGTCCAGGGTAATTAGTCAGCAAGGGTGGCGAGAGTTTAGGGTATTGGTTGAGGCAAAATCCGAGAAGTATGGCAGGAAGTTTGTAGTCATTAGCCGATGGGAACCTACCAGCCAAACCTGCGTGCGATTCGTTCAGTCGAAACCGTGAAAACGGGGGATAACTGGCTTCTATGGGGTAATCCTTAAAAGGATTGA
>NZ_JAUBOR010000089.1:0-6787 GCF_036700305.1 Microcoleus sp. Z1_A1 | reverse complement strand
CGTCCCGCCCGTCCACTCATGACGGGCGGGACGCCCATCCCACTTTCAAGAGTGGAAGTTATTTAATTCTCATTCCTAAGTGCTTAAACCCACATCTTTCTCAAATCAATGCGAAATTAACGGCACTAATACTGCTAGCAGAAACTCCGGCCAGAGAAGCCAAAATCTCCCCTGTTTGTGCAAACCGGATTAATGTTGCATCGCTATCTTGGACAATGGCCAATTGCGAGAAAGTCAGCCCGTTACCCAATACTAACAAGTCTTGACCGACTTCAAAGTCAGCAACAGTATCAATACCCGAATTGGTAGATAATAAGAAGCGATCGCTCCCTACATCCCCTACTAAGGTATCATCGCCCAAATCGCCACTGAGGAAATCGTTACCCTGACCTCCTAGCAGAATATCATTGCCTTGACCGCCGTAGAGGGTATCGTCGCCCTTTTCACCAATTAGGATATCTTCACCTCGATTGCCAGAAAGGAAGTCATTGCCGGCACCACCAGTCAAAGTATCAAAACCCTTTCCGCCGTAAAGCGTATCGTCCCCAATTCCACCATCTGTTACGTCGTTGCCTTGATTGCCATTCATCCAATCATTGCCATCAAGGCTAAACAGCAAGTCATTTCCTTTTCTACCGCGCAATATATCATCGCTAGCACTTCCCATAATGGTATCATCGCCATCTGTGCTTTCGGTAGTATTTTCCCCATCTTTAACGAATTCAATACCGCTTTCTGGGAATGGTTCTTCGGGTGTAGATGGTGTACTGGAGTCATCAGTATCTAAAGTATTGCGGACTGTTGGATTGTTAGCTGTCGCCGACTGAATTTTGGTATTTAGAGATGCACCAGTATTTTCGGAAATCGCCGACTGAATCGTCTTATTTCCGGCTGCAACTTGCAGTAAATCTTGGGCTACTTCTCCTTGTGCGACTTTTTGTATGCGGGCGATTTCTGTCGCGGCATCTGAGGGCGAGGAATTACTGGAGGCGATCGCACCTATTCGCTGATTTCCCTCTGCAATAATTTGGGCAGCATCCGAAGCAATACTAGAGAGTTGCGGTGCTTGCAGTTGACTCGTCGCCGACTGAATAATCGCTTGCAATTGTGTGGAATTGCTTAAATCGAGAGTGCCAGATTGAATTTGATTGGCAACGGCGGAAATTACGCTAGAGGCAATCTCATTTTTCGCGGTATTTGAAGCACCGCTAATTAAATCGGTGACTAAAACAATGGTATTTTGTACCTGAGCGTGTGCTGCATAAACCGCCAAACCGTTCGGGTCGTTTTGAGTAATTGCCTCTAGCGGGTCGTAGCTAGTCAAGTCAATTCCTGACGACACTCCCAGTGCAGCTTTTACCTGAATTTGCGCTTGATTAGGGTCAGTACCTTGCTCGACTAACTCGGTCAGTAGAGTAGTTAACGGAGTAACTACTGTAGCATCTGGTGTGGCAAATAGGGGCGTTTGCTGCGGCAAATAAGTAGAGGTATTGATGCCGTCTATGAGTACAATTTTGCCTTCATCCGGTTCGAGGTCGCCGCTATTATTTTTGTCGAATTGGTCAAGAGAGACATCTAAGTCAAAGCTGCCATCTGCGTTAGTAATTGAGAAGGGTTCGTTGTCATCCTGAACTCCATTAAAGTCGGCATCGAAGAAGACTGTCGCGCCGGCCATGTAACCGTTAATTGCTCTGCCCCTAGTGCTAGAACTCGGCCCCAAACTAAACTTAGCTAACTCAAATGTGGCAAAGTTATTATCGTAGACTGTTTTGTAATCTAATCCACAAGGATAAGATATACTGAAGCGCTTCCCAAATACTTTGAAACTTTTATCACAGAATTTGACTGAAATGGACTTAACTTGAGCACCCAAGAAAGCATTAACTTGTCCTGTTACATCAAACAGTTCCGAGGGTTTGCTGATGCGGGAAGTAATTTCCGATGTTCGGATTTTGCCGTCGCCACCTTGTTTCGGTTGGAATTCTCCGATATCTATTAAGTCAATGCCGACTTTTCCTTGAATTCCACCTTTGACATAGCCCTCGGCAATGCCAACATCTATCCCAGCACCCACGGCAATACTAGCGTCAAGCCTGAGTTCGTCAACATCTCGTCCTGTGCCGTCAGCATTTTCGCGATCGCTCACATAAAATCCATCCAAAAGTTTGTCAGCAGAACCCGCAGCAAAATTCGAGTTTTTCCACTCGCTTAATCCGTAGGTATCGTACCCAAATCCTAGATGAGCTGAAGCACTAAACTTGCCTTCCAGTAAACCCTTGATCGGCCCCCAGATTGGAAACTTTTTCTCAATATTAAAGTCAAAACCCAGTTTAGGCATCTGGTAGCTTAAAATCGGAACATCCGGTTTACCTATCAGCAATTGAATCGCGGTTTCTGGTTTGGTCAAGAGTGGGATATCAAAGCCATCAATATCTTTTAAGGCATTTAAGAACTCCTTGACCTTGCCGCTTGTTTTGGAGTTAATTTGTTGGTTGGCTGTTTGCTGTACAGCAGTCGTTGGGATCGGGGAAGCATTCTGAAGATTCGCACTGTTATCGACAACATCTACATTCCCCAGAGTGTAAGAACCCAAATCGATTTTATCGGGAGAATTCGCTATTTGGTTTGCCAAATCAACAACTTTATCAACCTTGGCAACCGCATCTAAAAAGCGAGTATCGATATCGCGACCAGAGATTTTTGCTGCCAGTTCTAGTACGCTGACTTTGCCATCCCCATTTTTATCAAATTGCCCAGCCAGACCTAGTTTAGACAGTAACTTGGTGTCGGCATTGAGGAAGTTGATAACTGGCCGAAATGGTTTAATAACATCGGAAATTTTACCGATAACTGGTTTGGCAAAATTATTGACAAATGTCCCCAAATCAAGTTGCATATTGTTAAATGCAACGGTGGGTTTTTGCGGCCCGGTTAATTGACCGTTAGCGTAATTTAGGATGGGCCAATTAACTGCTAAGTCGAAGTTATAGGAGGGGAATGCAGCATTGCCGTTGATGCTGGTTTTTGCTGTGAGACCGAGATTAGCATTGCTCGTTAAGTTGGCATTGAATAAGTCTTTAAACTGATAGTTGCCTTGCAGTTCTGGCAAGGTGAGGCGAGATCCATCATTCGGGCCTGCCAGATTGTCTAAGTCATTGAGCTTGACTTCAAGGTTGGCATCGACTTTAGTAGGGTTGTTGGTATCGTTAGCCAGGTCAACTTGGAAAAAACCTAAGTTGCCTTTTGCCTTGAATTGGTCATTTAGGCTCAAGTCAATGTTGGCGGTTAACTTAGTTTTTTCAGTATCTATGTAGCAGCCGAAATCTTTACTAACACCAACTCCCAGGGACAAGTTGAAGTTGTATTTTGATTTTGCTTTTCCATCTACATCTAAGCTTAATGCCGGCACTCCTAAGTTTTTAGAGAGATTGAGATCGGGAAACTGATATTGCTTGCCAAGAGTAATTAGCAAGGTACTTTCATTAGCACTAGAAGTCCCAGTTAGAGCAACATTGAAAGTCGAGCCAAGTGCAGTGCGGAGGCTACTTTCTAACTGACTCAGACTTTGATTTCCATGATTTTTAATTGTATCGACTAACTTAGTCTTGAAGTTGCCAATAAAATCTGGGGAAATGTCCTTGAGCGGGCCGACAATGGGTAGGTTAACTGCCTGTAATTGGTCGTCAAGAATTTTCTCAAGTTTATCCAATCCAGCTTCTACGCCGCACCAATTCTTCTGTGTGTCGATGGTATCAACAGGTGTCGGTGGTGTCGGTGTTGGCGTCGGAGTACCAGTTGTCGGCGTCGGAGTATCAGTTGTCGGTGTCGGAGTTGGAGTATCAGTTGTCGGCGTTGGTGTCGGAGTACCGGTTGTCGGCGTTGGTGTCGGAGTATCAGTTGTCGGCGTTGGTGTCGGAGTGCCAGTTGTCGGCGTTGGCGTCGGAGTATCAGTTGTCGGCGTTGGTGTCGGAGTATCAGTTGTCGGCGTCGGCGTCGGAGTACCAGTTGTCGGCGTCGGCGTTGGCGTGACTGGCGTCGGTGTCGGAGTTGGAGTATCAGTTGTCGGTGTTGGAGTTGGAGTATCAGTTGTCGGCGTCGGTGTCGGCGTGACTGGCGTCGGCGTCGGAGTTGGAGTATCAGTTGTCGGCGTTGGTGTCGGCGTGACTGGCGTCGGAGTTGGAGTATCAGTTGTCGGTGTCGGAGTTGGAGTATCAGTTGTCGGCGTTGGTGTCGGCGTGACTGGCGTCGGTGTCGGCGTTGGCGTTGGCGTCGGTGTCGGCGTGACTGGCGTTGGCGTTGGTGTCGGCGTTGGCGTCGGTGTCGGTGGCGCTACATCATCATTAGTAATAGTTGTGGTAGCGGTAGCAGTGGTAATTGTCGGTGTAGAATCTAATACCGAGGGCTTTGACAGCGTAACCTCAAGGGTTTCATTGGCTTCGATCGCCGCATCGCCTAAAACATCGAGAGTAATGGTTTTCGATGTCTCGCCCGCTGCAAAATTAATCGTACCAGTCGCAGCAGTTGCACCGGATGTGCCGCCGATGTTGTTGTAATCGCTGACGTTTGTAGCAGTACCTGCGATCGCATAATCTACTGTGCTCGCCAACTCAGTGCTACCGCTGCGGGTAACAGTAAAAGTGGCAGCAGTTTTGCCTTCATTGCCTTCTGTAACGGTTGCAACACCAGCACTAATCGCGTAGTCGATCGGATTAAGCAGAATTGTCACCTTGCTAGCACCCGATCCGATGCGATCGCCTGGCCCGGAAATCACCCTGTTAAATCCGGCGTAAATCTCCGAATTGACTGGCCCGCCATCATCAGGTTGACCGTTGAGAGCATAAAGATACGGCGAATTCAGGCTATTTTTTAGCCCGCTTTTGTTATCCCACCCAAGTTGTTCATTACTGACTTCAAACTCGACACGGGAACCGTTGGTGACCAAGTTAGGCACATTTCCTGGGGTAAGGAATCCGCCAGGGGGTGTATTGTAGTCATTGCCGTTAACGCTCATATTTGCGTTAACAATCTGCATCTCGGCATCGCGGCTTTGAGTGCTGCCATCCCCTCCATAGCCGCCGTTTGACGCAGAGTCGCCGATATTTACCGTCCATCCTGACGGAGTTTTGTCGTATTCAACGATAAATTTCGCTTTTTTGATTTTGCCGTCAAAATTGATTTTGGCTACGGCTTCTAACCAACTATCTGCGTTTGAGTCTGTCGGGGTATTTACTAGAGAAATAAACTGGTTTGCCCCACCGGTAATTGTGCCTGTTTTGAGGTCGATTTGGTACGAACTCAAGCTTGAAGGCTGATCGTTTGCTGCAATAGTTAGTGTGGTTTGTTTGGTTGTACCGGCAATGCCTCCGGTGATTGTGCCCAAGTTGAGGATTGCGGTTTCGGCGTTTTCAACTATGTTGTCGGGTTTGATAGTAAATGCAACATTCTGAGTGAGTGCGTCACCTGTTGCACCTGCGGGGAAAATTATCGAGGTAGGGGAAAAGGTGTAGTCGGAATTTTGGGTGGCACTGCTGCTGGGGTCGATGACAATTGGTACAACGACATCGCCCAAGGGTGTGCCGCCACTGAGAGTGACAGGAATATTAACTACTGTGTCTGTTGCTCCTTCAGTGTCGCTGTAAGTTGCAGCCCCGAAATTAACTGTATTGGGTGTATTCAGCAGCACCGAAACGTTATCTGAACCAAGGTTTGTCACCGCTAAATCGGGCCAACCATCCCCGTTCAAATCTTTCGCACTAACAGCAGTAGGACCAGAGCCCGCATCTAAATCAGCAGTCTGGGTAAATGTGCCGTCGCCATTTCCCAACAAAGCTGAAACCTTATTCAAGCCATTTTTAGCTATAACCAAATCTTGCTTGGAGTCGCCGTTTAGATCCGCAGTGGTGACAAAAGTGGGACTCGAACCCACTGGAATTTCTGTAGTAGTAAAGGCCCCAATACCTCTTCCCAGCAGAATTGAGATGCTGTTAGAATCAATATTCGCCACAGCCAAGTCGGGGAAGGAGTCGCTGTTAAAGTTCCCCACAGCCATAGAATATGGTCGCGACCCCACTGTAAAGTTGGCGGCATCTCTAAAACTCCCAGTGCCATTCGCCATCAGAATTGAGACGCTGTTAGAACCAGTATTGTAGCTGGTCACAGCCAAGTCGTTTGTGCCGTAGCCAAAGTCATCGACGGCAATAGATTGAGGTAATTGTCCTACCAAAAAGTTTTGAGGCGTCCCAAAAGTGCCATCAATATTCTGCAATAGAATTGAGACTACACCATTAGTACTGGGGACACCTGTGGCGCGATTAGTCGCTACAGCTAAATCTTGCCGACCGTCATCATTAAAATCGCTCGCAGCAATGTAATTAGCATTACTCGTTGGGTTCAAAGATACATTCACAGGAGAACCCAAGCCACTGCTACTCCCAAAAAACATTGATACAGAACCATTGCCATTATCTACAACCAAGTCGTCATAGACATCTGTATTAAATTTAGCAACAGCGAGGGCATTTCTCCCCTGTGGCAACAGAGTAGCGGCGCCAAAGCTACCCGTGCCATTTCCTAACAGAATTGATGTGCCAGTACCGTTAAGGCTGGTGGAAGCGCCACTGTTAGTCACAGCTAAGTCCTTTATTCCGTCGCCGTTAAAATCTCCGACATCGACGAAGACAGGATCTGAACCTACCGGAAAATTACTCGCAGCACCAAAACTATTCAAAACATACTCGTAACCCGCTAATACTTCGGCTTCAAATACGAGTGGCGTTTCTATTGAACC
>NZ_JAUBOR010000088.1:0-7676 GCF_036700305.1 Microcoleus sp. Z1_A1 | reverse complement strand
TTGGTGGCTGGAGAACGGCGCTATCGAGCCGCTTCGTCGTTAGGTTTGACTGAGATTCCTGTTGTGATTCGGGAACTGACAGACACAGAGGCTCTCTCTATTGCACTGCTGGAGAACTTGCAGCGGGAAGATTTGAATGCGATTGAGGAAACTGAGGGAATTCTGCAATTGCTGGCAATGAAATTGAACTCTACCTCCTCGTCAGTTATTGCTTTGCTCGGAGCGGCCGCGCACCCGGAACGCGCTGGTGTGGATAACGTTATCCACAGCTCGGAGTGGGAAATAGTAAGCGATATATTTGCACTCGTCGGGAAGTACACTCCAGAAAGTTTCCGAACCAATCGCCTCCCGTTGCTGAACCTGCCAGATGATGTGATTGGAGCGCTGCGGAAAGGACAGATTGAGTATACTAAAGCCAGAGCGATCGCCCGAGTTAAGGATAGCTCAGAGCGCTCCCAATTGTTATTCGAGGCGATCGCTCTCGACCTCTCCCTGACGCAAATCAAACAGCGCATTGCCGATTTAAAAGCGAAAAGTATAGGTCCGGCGACTGCACCGGACCGATCGCTTAAAAGTCGCGTAGATGCAGCTTTGCAGCGAGTGAAAAAGTCTAAGGTTTGGGATGACCCCAAAAAGCAGAAGAAACTAGAGAAGCTGTTAGCTGAACTGGAAGCTTTGGTGGGTGAGGGATTGGAAAATTGAGGCGGATTTTAAAGTAAAGCCACCTAAATTCACCAAATTATAGCAACCGCTTTCGTCGGCGGCGGACGCAAGACGCAAGACATCCTCAATCGCCAGAATGCAAACAATTAAATCGATCGAGTTGTTTGCGGGTGCGACTTTTTAGCCAAGACCAGCACTATTCAATTTTGTTGAGATCGAGAGAGCGATTTGGATCGCTCGTCTATTGCAGGCAGTAAATTAGCCGACTGAGGGTCGAAATTTTTTTGGGGCTGCCGCGGTCGATCGCGGCAGCTTTAATCTGCGAGCGCCCGCGCGCAACCGCAAGCAAACCACGCCGCAACCGTGGTTTTATTTGGCGGTCAATATTCTCTAAAAAATATTAACAATTCAGAACTTAAAGCCCAAAAAGTCGAGAGATAGTCATTAGCGATCGGCGAGAGCGCTCGCTCTTTGTTTGCAGTTGTCTAATTCTGCCTCGCACAATTGCAGTAGTTGTTTTAATTGTGAATAAGAAAAAAGCTCTAAAGTAGCCTTTGTTCTTCGATTAAAGTCAACTTTTAAAAGTTCGCAGACCATTCGTGCAGCTTGATTGGTGTCGAAACCTTCGGAACTGCTGATAACGCCGATTGCTGTTTCTTCGTACCAGCGTGCGGCTTCGCCGTTTCCTTCAATTTCGATCGCGGTTGCAAAAGGTCGATCGTCTACAGTGAATGGGTCAGATCGTTCCATCCGAATTCGATCGCTGTTGCCAAAGTCGGGCAATACTGTTTTACCGTTGCTTAGTCCGATACTTGCTGCCATTGCATTTTGCTCTTGCGTGACGCTAGCGATTGTAGCAGGTGCAGTAGGTGCAACAACTTTATGGATCGGGAGCGGAACCCGCGTCAGAGAGATTAAATATTTCAGAGGGAACCGAACCTCCGTCAAGGCGAACTATAACAGATCGCCCACCGTTGGCAAAACCTCTGACAGTGCCCGTATTTCCGCCATAGAGGGCGTTGCTGTTGCCAATTTGAACTAAATCCCCTTGGGCCAGTTGTACTGTTTCAACGGGCGGCGATCCGATCGCTAAATCCAAAATAGGTTGCTCTGGCGCGCTCGACGTTCGACCGCTGTCTGGGTTGCTGGCTGCTGCTGCCGACTTCAAAGGTTTCTTTAAAGATTTTTTTTCATCTCGAACAGCAGCGAGCGCCCAATTGATGCTGAGTGTTTCGCAATCTTTCAAAAACGCGGAGCTCCGCGCTTTTGCTTCGATAAGGTTCCAATATTTTGAAATCGCCATGTAGTCCTGTGCGGTTCGCGGGCGAATTCCCGCCGACTCCAAGCAGCTCAGGAATTCTCCATAATTGCACCGTCGCTTAAATTCTTGCAGCAGCAAACCCGCATTGCGAGCGCAGTTCAACTTTGCAAAAGCTAGCTCTAGTTCCTTTCGCTCGATGCGCTCTATTAGTCTGTGCTCCGACGCAATTCGGCTTAGCAATTCTTGTTTGTCAAAGCTTTCTAGATCGAACTCCGGTAAGGCTTGCGAGATATTAAACCCTGCTGGGACTGACGGCAGCAACTCAGCAATTGAGTCAGTTGTCAAAGGTGCCGCACAGTCGATCGCTTGTTGAGCGTCGCTTTCATGTTGAGGGCAATCGACCGGTTGTTCTGCCGGAGGCTGTGGTTGAAACTTGGCTTTCGATCTGGTTTTAGCTTTATTAATTGCTTTCATTTATTAAACTCCTGCATCAAGAGCTGCAAGTCTTCAGGTTTTTCCCCGCTCCGGTCGATCGCCAGCTTTTTTCTTCAGACATAATGTTTGTGCTATATTGAGCTTGTCTGAGTAGGCAACAATAATTAAGTAATTACTTAATTATATGATATAGTTTCAGTTATGGCTGAATAAAAATGAAGTTTTATGAAGCTCTCGACAAAACCCTTGAATACTACGGGATCACTGCTAAATGGTTGTCGGAGCAGTCAGGCGTAAGCCAGCAAATGATTTCGCAGTTTAGAAAAGGGAAGCAGCGGGTTTATAGCGACAGTCTTGAGGCAATGATTAGTTCGCTTCCTCTGGAGCCGCAGCGATATTTGTTCAGTTTGTTTCTTGGCGATCGAGTTCCGGTTTTTTTGGGAATGGATGAGACGGAGCTTGCAGAGATTATGGATGATATTGCAGAGATTATCCGTAAAAAAACTGTTCTTCGATCGCAATCTCAGGTGAGCGGCCCGCAATTGGCTGCGGGTAATTGGTTCGATCGTTCATGCTTGGGCCGATCGTCCATTGGTTGAGATTCACGTTCCATTTTTGAAAGCACAATCTCCATCAAGAACATTTATCCCTTTTTTACTGGGGACAAAAACGCGGAGCGGAGCGTTTTTAGTTTTCTGGCGCAACCCCCCGTGATGTACAGTGAGGGACTGAGGTCTAGGGTCTAGGGTTTAGGCCTGAAGGCAATAAAATCAAGGGTTTCAGGAATTCAGAACGTCCTCACCTCCTTGGCGATTGTTGTCTCTTTCATGCGAGAGCCTCACCGGACAAAAACGCGGAGCGGAGCGTTTTTAGCCTTTTGTAGTGGGAAGTTCCCTGAACTGTATGGCTTTGAGGCAATGTAAATTAAATGTTACGAATCCCGATGAAGTTAGACTTTCATCGGGACGGAAGCGGGACTTTTGGTAGGCGGAAGCGGGACTTTCGTTAGACTCTATAGACTCCGCGTAAAATAAATTTGCAGCGTCTCGTTTTGTCTGTATTTCGTCCGACATTCGTCGCGTTTGGGTATCGATCTAACCCTGCAAAATCCAACTTTTTTGTTGCTAAAAATCGGTATAATTTAGCACCCGTTACTGAGAATGTTGTACTAATATCCAACAGGTAAACCGCGATTTGTGCGATCGCTTGTTGTTGCAAAACTTCATGTATTGTCTTGTGCAAGATCGTATCCCGACTTTACCCCGTATTGACAGTCCAGGATTGAGTGGCGGTGCGATCGCATATTTCGATCCGATCGCGTATTTCGATATTATTGTAATTTGTTATTGCAAGTGGGTGCCGATCGAATCGGTTTTAGAACCGTTGGCTAAAGGTCAAGTTACTGTCGATTCTTTTGGGTAATGAAGCCGAGTATCGGGAGTATTTAGAGCGAAATGCTTCTCAAGTTGAGGTAGGATAAGTATTGGTAAAAGTTGGCGAGTTACGCTCGGGATAGCTGCGCTTCACGCGCTTGAATCAAACAACAGCTAGATGAGAATGCAAATTGCGAGCGCGACTTTTTCTACAAGCAATTGAATTTGTGCGATCTCGCACAATGGTTCGTTGTTTTCGTCGCGCGAGCGCTCAAAATACACTTGGTACTTTACCGATCGTACCTCATGCGTTTGAAAACTGTTGCAGGCTGTGCTAGCGTAGCGACTTTTGTCCGATCGAGCGTTCCTGTTACAACTTATTAATTATGACAAATCGCGATCGCTTTTTCCCAAACATTCAGGTATGCTGAGCAAACCAACAGTCATTAAAAACTGACAGTAAAATTGTGTTAAGGTGTAAAGGTGTGAGGGCATGATTCCTAAATTTGATGAGAACGGCAACTTGCCACCGGGAGTGCATTGGTGCGAATGGGAGGAGTTTAAAAATAGATTTGGTACTAATTCTACGAGGCAGCGAATGATAGATGGTTTGGAGTTGGCACTCGCCCAATTAAAAGCAGCAGGCTGTAGAACTATTTATATTAACGGTAGTTTTGTTAGTAGCAAGCCAAAACCAGGTGATTTTGATGCGTGTTGGGAACCGGAAGATGTGGATTACGATTATCTGAGAAAAAATGCCCCGAGATTGCTAAATAATTTAGACCGCAGCGCGCAGAAATCCAAATATAAAGGTGAAATCTTTCGTTCGGACCAACCTGTAGGAGATAGCGGATTAACTTCTTTAGAATTCTTTCTGCGCGACAGAGAGTTAAACCCTAAAGGGATTATAGCCATAGATATATTAAGGTGGGAACCATGATTAAAAACGAAAAAGAGTATGAATCCAGCCAAGAATGCGCCCGCAGATTTGAAGATTCTCTTAAGGCGTTAGAACGAGATGAAGAACTGAAGAAAAAAGACCCTGATGGTTGGCAACTTTCTCGCGATGTCAAACAATCTCATTTGACGGCTTTACAAGCAGAGATTGCTGAATACGAAACACTAATTAAGTGCGAGAGAAATCAGCCGATTTTCATTAAAATTGACAGCATAAATAAGCTGCCAGATGCTTTAATTAAAGCGAGAATAGCAGCCCAAATCAGCCAACAAGAACTGGCTCAAATACTAGGAATTGAAGAACAGCGAGTTAGGCAGTATGAAGATACAGATTATCAATGCGCCAGTTTTGTAGAAATCCTCGAAGTTAGTACGGTTTTAGGCATAGAATTTGAAATCGCCGCGATTCGAGTAGATTTTGAGGAAATAGAAGCTGTCAAACAAAGCGCCCGGAAGTGGCGAAAGGAAAAAATTAACCTGACAGCTAAAGCATCATAAATGTTAGGCCCGATTGGCTATTCCTGATATTAAGCTTCTCAAACAGCCTCAGACAATATAAACTTATTTCCTCTCGTTCTTTACGCGGCAGCCGGCAACTCTTCGGTTTCTTGTCCCAAAAACCGCTTGATGACAATTTCCCGGTAAGCCTCTAAATCGGGCTGCCAGTTTTCCAGAAGCTCGTACAAATGATGCAGCTTTTCCCCTTCTAATTCCCCCGCAATTTCATACTGGAAATTGCCCGAGAACAATACAGCCGGAGTCGGTTCGGCCAGAGTGCAGTTGCAATAAAGCTTCGGCAACGCTCGCCAGTGGCGAGCGTGCCAAAACTGGGTCGATCGGGATGGGGATTGCCTAAAATTTACTGAGTTCGCAGTGGGTTGAGCGCAAAACGCCAGCAGCATTCAACACGTGGAGGCTCGATCGATTTTGGGGCGATCGCCTTTCATCAGAAACTTGGATAGAAACCCCGTCCTTTTTCTTGATGGGATTGCCTGAAATAGAAACAGTTCCCTATTTAACAATCCGAACATACAAATCTAAACTCAATGCACCAAATCAGCCAGCAGCCCCGACGCTTCTCGCTGCAAGCTCTGCCGATTGTCATCGTAACAATTAAGGACGTTCGAGCTGGTATGGCGGCTCAACTTCTGCGCCATTCGCGTATTGCCATTGCTTGCATCTAACAGCGTCGTAATTGCAGCGTGGCGTATTCTGTGCGGGCTGATTCTTTTAGGAATTCCCGCAGCGGAGCAAGTTGAGAAAACAAGCTTGTAAATAGCGTACCCGCTCAACCTCAACCCGTATTCCCGCTTTGTCAAAGCAATAAATAAAGGATCTTGGGGCATTGCAGCTCCCCGCACGCTCAGCCAATCAGAAATCGCATCTGCCGTCGCGTTGTGCAAGTCAATTAGCTGCGCTTGAGTTCCCCTACCTTTGCCGTAAATGTTCAGAGTTCGGGCTAGCGGGTCAAAGTCGCCTATATTGGCGCCGCCGATTTCTCCCCGGCGCAATGCATTGTCCCACAGCAGCCGGAGAACTGCATAGTCGCGCTTTCCCTGGGGCGTACTCCGGTCAGGAATGGACAACACCGACTGCATCGCCACCACATTCTCAGAAGCAACTCGGCCAAACCCTGTAGTATCCCGGTAAGGAACCACCTTCTCTCCTTCAACATCTACCAAACTCCACTCGCACTCGCCCACCTTCCGAGCAAAATTCACCAAACTTTTGATCGCCGCCAGTCGCCGATTAATCGTCGCTTCCTTGAGTCCCTTGTCGATTAGTTTGGCTTTATATTTGAGAACCACCGCGACAGCGGCGAAGCGATTCAGCCGTAGGAACTCGCGAACTAATGCCGGATGCGGTTCCTGCCCCGTCATTGTCATAAAAAAATCGTACAAATCTTTCTCATAAGCCCCCCTTGTGTTGACAGAGCGCTTGGCAGCTAACAGCTCTGCCACGCTTGTCGCGCGTCGAAGCTATCTCTCCAAAGGAATTAGCAGCGTGTTCTAAGTCCATAGCCGGCCTCATAATGTGCCTTTCCAGACCAGATTACCTGAATCTGGGGTGCAAATAGCACAAGATTCAACCTTGAAAGACAACTTGAATACGTGCAGAAAATTTGCTGGGCTGTAAAAATACTCAGTTTCAATTTTGAGTCTCAACACTACTTATAACTAAAATTTATTGACGATTTGACGATTCTCTTGAACTTCCCTGTTTGTAAAGGTTTCAACTTCTAAGCTTCATTGACGATTTTTGACATTGTTTTTGACGATTCTCCCCAAATGCTTTCCACCTATAAGTTTGGGGAATAGCCCCTCTATTTTTGACGATTCTGACGATTGGTTGAGCGACCTGTCGCGATCGTCATTGACGACTTGCGCCTGACATGATCCGGTCGCCACTGCTATCTGATTGACAATCGTCAATGACGATTCTGAATTGTCAAAGCTGTTATTGACGATTGAAGTGCTTATGGAGTAAAAGTTTTAGGGAATCGTCAAATCGTCAACGCTAATTTTAAGCTTTTGCAAAAAAGGGATCGGCAGGCATTCGCGATCACACTCGGGAGCAACTAACTTCCCTGTAGCGTTTTGAACCAGCATCCGACATAACCTTGGCTTTTGAGGACTTGATGCCTCACAAGTGTCCTAACTCAAGGTCACGACAAATTTTGTTTGACGATTTGACGATTCTTCTAAACTATCGTATTTATAAGGCTTTCAGCTTCTAACTTTCATTGACGATTATTGACATTGTTTTTGACGATTCTCCCCAAACGCTTTTTCAGCATGGATTTTGGGGATATACTGCAAATTTTTGACGATTTTGACGATTGCTTGACGCCCATCGCCCTATCAAGCTGGCAGGGAAGCCGATTGTCCTTGTTATCGCGGGAGCGGGCGAGGGAGCGTGTCACTTTTGCAATGAGTATAAATACCCAAAAATACTAGGGCAGAGGTTTTGAGCTATTTTTGGGCAAA